>SCQZ01000503.1 GCA_004299665.1 Jatrophihabitans sp. | reverse complement strand
CACGGCCGGGCCGGCGTGCTCGATCGCGAACCGGATCACGCAGCGCCCCTCGTCGCGCATCGCCTGCCGGTACTCGTCCCAGTCCGGGTGCTCCCCGGCGGCGCGCCGGTAGTAGTCGACCAGCAACTCCATCGCGTCGGGCAGCGACACGATCTCGGCGGTGCCGTCGAGTTGCACCCAGTCGCCGTAGAAGCCCTCCGTGAAGACGATCACCGAGGCGCGCGGGTCGCGGCGCAGGTTCTTGACCTTCGCCGACCGCTCCCGCGTGGAGATGATCACCCGCTCGTCGGCGTCGACGGCGACCGTGACGAGCGACAACTGCGGCCGCCCGTCGCGGCGGAACGTCGCCAGCGCACCCCGATGCTGGTCCCGCAGGAAGGTGGCCGGGTCGATCATCGCTGGAACGTGCCGACGACCTGCGCCCGGGCGAGCGTGTGGAACACCAGGTTGAAGGACACGACGGCGGGGCTCGCGTCGGCGTCGACTCCGAGGGAGTCGGTGTCGACGGCGTGCACCACGAAGTAGTAGCGGTGCGGCCGGTCACCGTCGGGCGGGAAGCAGCCGCCGTAGTCCCGGCTGCCCCAGTCGCTGCGGACGTGGAAGGCGTTGCCGGGCAACGCCGCACCGGCGGTGCCCGCGCCCTGCGCCAGCGACGTGACGCCGGCGGGCACGTCGACCAGCACCCAGTGCCAGAAGCCCGACGGCGTCGGGGCGTCCGGGTCGTAACAGGTGACGACGAAGCTCTTGGTCCCCTCCGGGAAGCCGCTCCACGTCAGCTGCGGGGAGCGGTTCTGCGCGCCGTCCGCGGAGCCCTCGTAGCCCGCGAGGGCCGGCAGCGGCTGCCCGTCGTCGAAGTCCTCGCTGCTGACCTCGAAGGTGCCGACCTGCGGCAGCTTGCGGTACGGGTCTTCGGCCTCGGGGCGATCGAGGGACATGCCAACCTCCAGACGACGGACGGATCTGCCTCGACCCTAGAGTGGATCGCGGTTCCGATACAGGGGAGTGGTGCGTGGCGAGCGGTCCGCTGGTCGTGGGGCTCGGCGGTTCGGCGGGTCCGGAGTCGACCTCCGGCGCCCTGCTGCGCGACGCGCTGCGGCGGGTGCAGGCGTGTGGCGCCCGTACCGTGGCCTTCGACGGGGAGCGCCTCGCCGCACTGCCGATCTTCAACCCGCACGACGCCCTCCCGGGTCCCGTCGGCGACGAACTCCTCGAGGCGGTGCGCCGGGCTGACGCGCTCGTGATCGCGACCCCGGGGTACCACGGCGGCATGTCGGGCCTGGTGAAGAACGCCCTCGACCACCTCGAACTGCTGCGCGACGACGCCCGCCCCTACCTGGACGGCCGGGCCGTCGGCATCATCGTCGCGACCTCCGGGTGGCAGTCCTGCGGCACGGCGCTGGTGGCCGTGCGTTCGGCCGTGCACGCGCTGCGCGGCTGGCCGACGCCGTTCGGGCTGACGGTCAACACCGCCGAGCAGGCGATCGACGACGACCGGGTGCGCGGCGGCATGGCCGTCCTGACCGCCCAACTGATGGCGTTCACCGCGTGGCGCGCGGCGGCGGAGCGGGAGGCGGCACGGCGGACCCCGGCGCGGACGGAACGGGAGGTGACGCGATGAACGGCCCGGGAGACCTGCCCTGGGGACCTGCCCGGGACGACCTGGTGGCGCCGCCGGTCGCGAGCGGGCTGCGGGGCTGGCCCGCGCCGGTCCTGGCCGCCCCGATCGACCCCGGGCTGGCCGACACGGCGGCGTTCTGCGACCGCTACCGGGTCGAGCTGGCGGACTCGGCGAACTGCGTGGTCATCGCGGGGCGGCGCGGCGACGCCCTCACCTATGCGGCGTGCGTCGTGCTCGCCACCACCCGCGCCGACGTCAACACCGTCGTGCGCAAGCGGCTCGGCGCGCGCCGGGCGTCGTTCGCGCCGATGCAGGACGCGGTCACCCTCACCGGGATGGAGTTCGGCGGCATCACGCCCGTCGGGCTGCCCGCGCAGTGGCCGCTGTTGGTGGATGCGGCGGTGCTGGCCCGCGAGGTGGTGGTGATCGGCAGCGGGCTGCGCCGCTCGAAGCTCGCCGTCTGCGGCGCCGACCTCGCCACGCTGCCGTCCGCCGAGGTGATCGAGGCGCTGGCGCGCTGAGCGTCAGGCCGGGCCTTCCGGGACCTGCACGTTGACGGGCCCGTCCGGCTCGATCGGGTCGCCGTGCTGCACGTCGGGCGCGACGACGACGGTGGCACGCCGCAGCGCAGAGACGGTCGAGTTCACGAACGCGACGAACGGCACCGCGAGCAGCGCGCCGACGATTCCGGCCAGCGTCGTCCCGGTGATCACGGCCAGCGCGATGGCGAGCGGGTGCACCGCGACGCTGCGGCTCATGATCCACGGCTGCAGGACGTGTCCCTCCACCTGCACCAGCACGACGATGGCGATCGCGATGACGATGCCGGCGGTGAGGCCGTGTTCGAGGATCGTGACGGCCACGCACAGCGCGCCGGCCACGGTGAGGCCGACGAGCGGGATGAACGAGCCGAGGAAGATCAGCACACCGAGGGCGCCCGCCAGCGGCACGCGCAGGACGAACAGCAAGATCGTGACCGTCACCCCGTGGAAGAGGGCGATCAGCAACTGGCCGCGCATGTAGCCGCCGAGCGTGTGCCAGCCCACGCGGCCGGCGACGTCGACGCGCGCCTGTGCCGTTCGGGGCAGCAGCCGCAGCACCCACCGCCACACCTGCTCGCCGTCGCGCAGCAGGAAGAAGGTCGCGAACAGGATCAGCAGCAGCGCCGTCAGGAACTCCACCACGGTGCGGACCGTCGCGATGGCACCGCTGATCAGCTCGCCCTGGTGCGCCTGGATGGTGTGCGTGATGTTCTTGGTGATCTTGTCCAGGTCCGAGGACTTGAGGTGCAGCGGCCCGGTCTGCAGCCACTTCTTGGTCTCGTCGACGAACTGGGTGATCTGGTTGCCCAGCTGGTCCGAGTGCGTGTTGATCTGCCAGCCCACGAAGTAGCCCACGCCGGTGAGCACGGCCAGTCCGAACAGCAGCGCAAGCATCGCCGACAGCGAGCGCGGTCTGCCGATCACGGCCGAGATCCGGCGTTCGAGCGGGTGCAGGATGGCCGTCAGGAACAGCGCGATCACGAACGAGAGCGCCACCAGCTGGACCCGGCCGAAGATGTCGGCGAGGACGTAGACACCCAGGCCGATCAGGATCAGGCGCCAGCTCCAGGCGGCGGCGACGCGAACGCCCCAGGTCACCGCCTCGGCGGCGTCGCGGCCCCGGTCATCGGTCACGGCCGCCCCTCCGGGTGCGCCAGCAGGCAGGCGGCGCGTAGCAGGTGCAGCGCGAGCAGGGCGGCGGTCCCGTCTCCCGTGTCGACCCCGAGGCGCAGCAGCGCGGAGATCCCGGTCAGGGCCAGGACGCGCTGCTGCCCGGGGTCGGTGCCGGCGTCGGCCGCCGCCCACCAGCGCACCGCGCGCGGCTGCGCCTCGAACGCCAGCGCCGCGGCGGCGGTGGCGCCCGCGCCGTCCAGCACCACCGGCGTGCGGCGTGCGGCGGCCTGCAGGACGACGCCGACCGCGGTCGCCAGCGTCGCGTCGGCCAATGCGTCCAGCAGCGCACCCGGCTCGTGACGCAGACCGACGAGCCTGCGGCGCCGGTCGCGGACGGTCACCGCCCGCCGCATCCAGGCCTGCGCGTCGGCG
>SCQZ01000502.1 GCA_004299665.1 Jatrophihabitans sp. | reverse complement strand
CATCGTCCGGCTGGCTGTAGCCCAGGGCGGTGGCCGTCTGCCGGGCGCCGTCGTCGACCGGGATGGCGACGACGGCGGTGCCGCAGGCACACAGTTCCGACAGCCCCTCGCCGAGGTCGGTCGTGTCGAAACGCAACCCGACGACGACGTTCGCACCCTTCGCGCGGGCGACCTCCAGCATCCGCGCGATCGCCTCGGCCCGTGCGTCGCTCAGGCCCCGGATCATCATGGCCGGGTCCGGCGGGTAGCCGGGGTACTGCGGCTGCGCGAAGGCCGCCCGGTTGCGCACCGTCAGCCCGACGGCCTCCCCGCACACCCGCTGGATCTCCCAGCCGCTGACCTGCGACGTGGTCGTGACCAACATGTGCCCTCCCCTTTCAGTGCCGGTCGAAGTCGACCGCGGAGTATGCCCGCAACTTGCCCAGCTGGTGCAGCGAGTCCACCAGCCGGATCGTGCCCGACTTCGAGCGCATGACGATGGACTGAGTCTGCACCGAGTCGGCGAGGTAGCGCACCCCTCGCAGCAGTTCGCCGTCGGTGATGCCGGTGGCGCAGAAGAAGATGTCGTCACCGCGGACCAGGTCCTCGGTGAGCAGCACCCGGTCCAGGTCGTGCCCGGCATCGAGCGCCTTCGCCCGTTCGGCGTCGTCGCGGGGCCAAAGCTTGGCCTGGATCCCGCCGCCCATGCACCGCAGCGCCGCGGCGGCGATGATGCCCTCGGGGGTGCCGCCGATGCCGAGCAGGAGGTCGACGCCGGTGCCCGGCCGCGCCGCTGAGATCGCACCGGCGACGTCCCCGTCGGAGATGAACTTGATCCGGGCGCCGGCCTCGCGCACCTCCTGGACCAGTCGTTCGTGCCGCGGCCGGTCCAGGATGCAGACGGTCACGTCCTCCGGGTGGCCGCCCTTGGCCTTCGCGACCCGGCGGATGTTGTCGGCCACCGGCGCGGTGATGTCCAGGACGTCCGCCGCCTCCGGCCCCGCGGCGATCTTGTGCATGTAGAACACCGCCGAGGGGTCGAACATCGAGCCCCGGGCGGCGACCGCGATCACGGCGATCGCGTTCGGCATTCCCTTGCTCATCAAGGTGGTGCCGTCGATCGGGTCGACGGCCACGTCGCAGTGCGGGCCGGTCCCGTCGCCCACCTGCTCGCCGTTGTACAGCATCGGCGCGTGGTCCTTCTCGCCCTCGCCGATGACCACGACCCCCCGCATCGAGACGGTGCCGATGAGGGCACGCATGGCATCGACGGCGGCCCCGTCGCCGCCGTTCTTGTCGCCGCGCCCGACCCAGCGCCCGGCGGCCATCGCGGCGGCCTCGGTCACCCGCACCAGCTCGAGGGCGAGGTTGCGATCCGGTGCCTGGCGCGGCACGGCGAGGGCAGGGGGAACGTCCGCGTTCACTGCGTCGTCGGGCATGGGTACATCCTTGCAGAGCGACGCGCGAGCCCGCGGCGATCGCGCCCCGATGCGGGTGCGCGGTGTCAGTCGGCGCCGTCGTCGTGCGCGGCGACGGCATCGTCGAGGCGGGCCGTGGCGCCCTCGAGCCAGCGACGGCAGACCTCGGCCAGTTGCTCGCCACGTTCCCAGAGGGCCAGGGCCTCCTCCAGCGACTGCCCGCCGGACTCCAGTTGCGTGACGATCTCGCGCAGTTGTGCCCGCGCCTGTTCGTAGGAGCTCGGTTCGGTCATCGCCTGCGACCCTACTGGCGGACGGCGTCGAACTCGCCACCGGCGACGCGGACGCGCAGGGCGCCGCGGGCGTCGGCGGGATCTCGCACCACGATCCCGTCCGGCATCCGACGCACGGCCGCGTAGCCGCGTTCCAGGGTGGCCTGCGGCGACAGCGAGCGCAGCCGGTCGCGCAGGTGCGAGACCTCGGTCGCACCCGCCTCGAGCCGGCCGCGCAGGCAGCGGCGCAGCCGGTCGCGGGAGTCGGCGACCCCCTGACCGTCGTGGCGCAGCCGGGCCCGCACGCCGGCCCGCAACCGCTGCGGCAGACCGGCCATCAACTCGGTCTCGCGCTCGAGCCGGCGGCGCACGCAGCCGCCGGCTCGCCGCTGCAGCGCGGCGATCTCCGCGCGCTCGGCGGCCAGGTCGGGGACGACGCGCTTGCCGGCGTCGGTCGGGGTCGAGGCGGCGACGTCGGCGACGTGGTCGAGCAGCGGGACGTCGCTCTCGTGGCCGATGGCACTGAC
>SCQZ01000501.1 GCA_004299665.1 Jatrophihabitans sp. | reverse complement strand
CGCGAGCGCGTCGTCGTCGCCCTCACCGGGGGCCCCGAGGGACCCACGCTGATCCGGCGCGCCGGCCGCATCGCCGAGCGCAGCAAGGGTGCCGACCTGCTGGCGGTCCACGTCGCGCGCAGCGACGGGTTGACCGGCGCCGATCCCGGCGGGCTGGCACGGCAGCGGGTACTCGTCGAGGATCTCGGCGGCAGCTACCACCAGGTCGTCGGTGAGGACGTCGCCACCGCGCTGCTCGACTTCGCCCGCGGTGTCAACGCGACGCAGCTGGTACTCGGCGCCAGCCGGCGCGGGCGTCTCGCGCACCTGCTGTCGGCCGGTGTCGGGATGACCACCACGGCGCGGTCCGGGCCTATCGACGTGCACCTGGTCACCCACCCGCACGCCGGCGGCAGGACGCGGCGGCGTCCCCACGGCACCGGACTCGCCATCCGGCGCAGGGTCGCCGGCTTCGCGCTGGCTGCGGTCGGCCTGCCGCTCACCTGCGTGGCGCTGGCCAACCTGCGCGGTCACCTCGAACTCACCAGCGACATCTTGATCTTCCTCGCCGCGGTCGTCGGCGTCGCGCTGGTCGGCGGTCTGTACCCGGCACTCGCGGCAGCCGTCGGGGGATTCTTACTGCTGAACTACTACTTCACCCCGCCGCTGTACCGGCTCACGGTCGCCCAGCGCGACAACGTGCTGGCGCTGGTGGTGTTCGTGATCGTCGCCGTCGCCGTCGCTATCACCGTCGAGATCACGGCGCGTCGCGGTGCCCAGGCCGCGCGGGCCACCGCGGAGGCAACCACGCTGTCGACGCTGGCCGGGGCCGTCGTCCGCGGCGAACGACCCCTCGCCGCACTGCTGGAACGGATGCGCGAGGCGTTCGGGCAACGCAGCGTCACGGTGCTCGAGCGGGCGCCGGATGCGGTCGCGGCACCGGACCAGGAGCGCGAGGACGGCGCCTGGCGGGTGGCCGCCTGGACGGGCGATCCGCCTTGCACCGCTCCGGCCCGCGCCGACGCCACCGCCGGTGTCGGCGAGCAGACGCGGGTGGTGCTGTGCGGGCACGTTCTGGCAGCGAGCGACCAGCGGGTGTTCGAGGCGTTCGCCGCCCAGGCCGTCGTCGCGCTGCGGCAGGAACGCCTCGCGGAGCAGGCGTCCACCGCCGCGGAACTGGGTCAGGTCGACCGCATGCGGACCGCGCTGCTGTCCGCCGTCAGCCACGACCTGCGCAGCCCGCTGGCCTCGGCCAAAGCGGCGGTGAATGGCCTACGCGGCGCCGACGTCGTCTTCGACGACGCCGACCGCGACGAGCTGCTGGCCACGGTGGAGGAGTCGCTCGACACGCTCGGGCGGCTGGTCGAGAACCTGCTCGACATGAGCCGCCTGCAGGCCGGGGCGCTCGGCATGCACCTGGCGCCTGTCAGCGCCGCCGAGGTGAGCACCCGGGCGCTCGCCGATCTCGGCGCGCCGGGACGGGCCGTCGTCGTGCTCACACCCGACGACCTGCCCGACGTGAGCGCCGACGCCGGGCTGCTCGAACGGATCCTGGTCAACCTGCTCGGCAACGCGCTGCGCTACAGCTCGCCGGCAAGACCGCCGCGGCTGATCGCCGGGGCTGTGGCCGGCCAGGTCGAGATCCGGGTCGTCGATCACGGCCCCGGGGTGCCGGCGGCCCAACGCGAAGCTATCTTCCAGCCGTTCCAGCGCCTCGGCGACCGCGACACCGCCACCGGCGTGGGTCTCGGGCTGGCGCTCTCACGCGGCCTGGCCGAGGCGATGGGCGGCACGATCGAGCCCGACGACACGCCCGGCGGGGGCCTGACGATGATCCTCACACTGCCGCAAGCCGGGGAGCCGTCGTGGCCCGCGTCCTGGTGGTCGATGACGAGCCACAGATCCTGCGCGCGCTGCGCATCAACCTGCACGCCCGCCAGTACGAGGTGATCACGGCCGTGGATGGCGGGCAGGCGCTGCAGGCCGCGGAGCGCGGCCGGCCCGACATCGTCGTGCTCGACCTCGGGCTGCCGGACATGGAGGGCGCCGAGGTGATCCGGCGGCTGCGCGCCTGGAGCCCGGTGCCGATCCTGGTGCTGTCGGGGCGCAGCGGCAGCAAAGACAAGGTCGAGGCCCTCGACGTCGGCGCCGACGACTACGTGACCAAGCCCTTCAGCATCGACGAACTGCTGGCCCGGATCCGGGCCGTCACCCGCCGCACCGGCCCCAGCGGCGGCGCCGCCAACGTCGAGATCGGCGAGTTCACCGTGGACCTCGAGCAACACGACGTGCACCTGTCCAGGGACCCGGACCAGCACATGCACCTGACCCGCACCGAGTGGCAACTGCTCACGATCCTGGCCACCAACCCCGGCAAGCTCATCAGCCAGCGCCAGTTGCTGCAGCAGGTGTGGGGCCCCACCTACCGCACCGAGACCCACTACCTGCGCCAGTACATGGCCCAGCTACGACGCAAGCTCGAGACCGATCCCTCCCGACCCAGGCACCTGCTCACCGAACCCGGCATGGGATACCGCTTCCAGCCCTGAACCCGCGCGATCAGGACCCACGCAACCGGGTGCCGCGGGAGCGGATCTCGGCGTGGTGGTGGACGGCCTGGGTGACGAGTTCGACGATGTGCCGGTCCTCGACGCGGTAGATCTGGCGCCGGCCCTCGGCGCGGGCGGTGACCAGGTCGGCGAGGCGGAGTTTGGCCAGATGCTGGCTGACGGTCGGGACCGTGGCATCGACCGCCTCGGCGAGGCTGCTGACGTCGAGTTCGTGTTGGGCGAGCAGCCACAGCAGCCGCACGCGGGTGGGGGCGGCCAGCAGCGCGAAGGTGTCGGCGGCCTCGTCGAAGTCGACGGGTTCGACCGGTTCCCGGGGCGGGGTCTTGCGACGGCGGGGTCCGGTGGGACGGGGCAGGGGCATGCGCCAGTCTGATCATCCTCGCGTCGCTTGCGCAACTGCTTGACAATCGTGGGGGGAGGGTGTTTCCTTGTCCCTGCAGCACCTCGTTCGGTGAGGCTTCTGCACGGACACAGGCCACTGACCTCACGACGTCGAG
>SCQZ01000500.1 GCA_004299665.1 Jatrophihabitans sp. | reverse complement strand
TGCGGGTGCGCGACATCGGCCCCGAGACGAGCGCGATCGAGGTCGTCACGGCGGACACCTCCTTCCTGGTGGACTCGGTGCGCGCCGAGCTGACCCGGGGGGGCACGCCGGCGCAACACGTGCTGCACCCCCAGATGGTGGTGGAGCGCGACGCCGACGGACTGCTGACCGGCGTCGTCGACATCGACGACAGCGCGGACGTCCCCGACGGTGCGGTCGTCGAGTCGTGGATGTACGTCGAGATCGAGCGCATGACACAGGCCGCGCAGGCCCCGCTGGTGGACCGGCTGCAGCGGGTGCTCGCGGACGTGCACCACGCCGTCGCGGACGCCCCGAGCATGTACCGGCGGCTGCGGGCGCTGGCCGACGCGCTGGCCGACGACCCGGGGGAGTTCGATCGCGAGACCAGCACCGAGGCCGGTGCGTTGCTGCGCTGGCTCGCCGACGGGAACCTGATGATCCTGGGCCACGCGTCGTACTCGGCCAACGAGCTGGCCAACCCGCGGGCGCGCGCGTCGGACCACGACGCGGAGGGCGTCCTGCGGGGGCAGGCACGCATCTCGCCCCTGGAACTGCTGCCCGCGTATCGCAGCGGTGCCCCCGTCGTCGTCTTCAAGTCGCCGCTGGTGTCGACCGTGCGCCGCGCGGTGCACTACGACTGCGTGACGGTGGTGACGCCGGCCTCCTCCGGCGCGCAGACCCTGCACGTGTTCCTCGGGCTGATCACCAACGCGGAGGACGGCCTGGTCGGGCGGGTGCCGGTGGTGCGGCGCCGGATCGCGGAGATCATGCAGCGTTCGGGTGCTCGCGCGGACAGTCACAGTGCGCGGCTGCTGCTGGCGGCGTTGCGCACGCTGCCGCGTGACGAGCTGTTGGAGGCGCCGACGGGTGACCTGCTGCGGCTGGCGCAGTTGGTGGTCGACCGTTCGGAGTCGGGCAACGTCGGGGTGTTCGCGCGGATCCATCTGAACCGGGATTTCGTGAGCGTGCTGGTGTACATCCCGGCCGATCGGTTGGGGCCGGAGACCCGTCGGCGGGTGGCTGCTGTGATCGCCCGGTACTGGCCGGGTGAGGTGATCGGGCGGGACGACCGGATCGTCGAGTTGGACCTGGCGCGGCTGCATTTCCTGATCGCGGTCCGTCCGGGTACGCAGCCGCCGTCCCCGGATCGTGCCGAGGTGGAGGGGGAGGTCTACCGCGCGACCCGGCGCTGGAGCGACGAGTTGCGGGTGCGGCTGGAGTCCGAGTTCGGTGAGGAGGAGGCCGAGCGGATCCTGGCCCGTTTCGCCGGCGCGGTCCCGGAGGCCTACAAGGAGGATGTCGGCGCCGCGGCCGCCGCGGCCGACCTCGTGACGCTGGACCGGCTGCTGTCGGGCGCGCAGGCCGGTGACGGCCTGGCGTTCGAGTTGTACACGCCGGTCGCTGCCGGGGAGGAGGCGGATCGGCGCCTGAAGGTGTTCCGGACGGGTCGTTCGGTGTCACTGGCGCGCGCGTTGCCGATCTTCACGCAGATGGGGATCGAGGTGCTGGACGAGCGTCCGTACGAGTTCGACTGCGCGCAGTCCGGTGATGTGTGGATCTACGATTTCGGGTTGCGGTTGCCGGCGGGCGTGGACCTGGACGGGGTGCGGTCGGCGAACCTGGTGGATGCGCTGGGGTTGCTGTGGCGGCGGGAGATCGAAAGTGACGGCTTCAACGCGTTGATCGTGTGCGTGCCGGCGTCGACACCGCCGGTGTCGTGGTGGCAGGTGAACATTCTGCGGGCGTACGCGAAGTACCTGCGGCAGGCGGGTACGACGTACAGCCAGGGATATATCGAGCAGGCGCTGGCGGAC
>SCQZ01000499.1 GCA_004299665.1 Jatrophihabitans sp. | reverse complement strand
GAGCGCTCAGCGGAGCAGGTCGCGCACCGCGATCGTCTCGTCCCGCCCCGGGCCGACTCCGACGGCGGAGATCGGTGCGCCGATCATGCCCTGCAGCGCCAGCACATAGTCACGAGCGTTGCGCGGCAGGTCGTCCAGACTGCGCGCGGCGCTGATGTCCTCGCTCCACCCGGGAAACGTCTCGTAGATCGGCGTTGCCCTCGCGAAGTCGGCCTGGTTCGTCGGCAACTCGTCGTGGCGCACGCCGTCGACCTCGTACGCGACGCAGACGGGGACCTCGCCCATCCCGGTGAGGACGTCGAGCTTGGTGAGGACGAAGTCGGTGACGCCGTTGATCCGCGTCGCGTACCGGGCGACGACCGCGTCGAACCAACCGCACCGGCGCGGCCGCCCCGTGGTGGTGCCGAACTCGGCTCCGGCCAGGCGCAGCAGTTCGCCCTTCTCGTGCAGCAACTCGGTCGGGAACGGCCCCTCGCCCACCCGGGTCGTGTACGCCTTGACGACGGCGATCACGCTGCTGATCCGCATAGGCGGGATGCCGCTCCCGGTGCAGGCCCCGCCCGCCGTCGCGTTCGAGGACGTGACGAACGGGTACGTGCCGTGGTCGACGTCCAGCAGCGTCGCCTGCCCGGCCTCCAGCACCACCGTCTTGCCGCCGGAGAGCATGCGCTCCAGCAGCAGCGAGGTGTCGGCGACCATCGGCGCGAGCCGCTCGGCGTACCCGCGCAGTTCGGCGACCACCGCCTCGACGTCGAACGCCTTGCGGTTGTAGATCTTCACCAGGATCTGGTTCTTGACGTTGAGCGCCCCGGACACCTTGGCACGCAGCACGTCCTCGTCGAACAGGTCCTGCACCCGGATGCCGATGCGGCTCATCTTGTCCGCGTAGGTCGGGCCGATGCCCCGTCCGGTCGTGCCGATCCGCCGGCTGCCGAGGAATCGCTCGGTGACCTTGTCGAGCGTGCGGTTGTAGGGGGCGATGACGTGCGCCGAACCGCTCACGACGAGCGCCGACGTGTCGACACCGCGGGCGCGCAGGCCGTCGATCTCCTCGAACAGCACCCCCAGGTCGATGACGACGCCGTTGCCGATCACCGGGACGCAGCCGGGGGTCAGGATGCCCGACGGCAACAGGTGCAGCGCGAACTTCTCGCTCCGCCCGCCGTCGCGGATGACGATCGTGTGGCCCGCGTTGTTGCCGCCGTTGAACTTGACGACGGCGTCGACCCGGCTTCCGAGCAGGTCGGTCGCCTTGCCCTTACCTTCGTCGCCCCACTGGGCGCCGACGAGAACGATCGCGGGCATGCCAGCCTCCTGGCCGTAGCGGTTCCTGCCGCGGGCCAGGCTAGCAACCCCGCCTCGTGATCAACGCGCTCGTACCTGCGGCTACCCGGGGCCGGCGGCGAGTTGATCACGAGGGTGGGAGGGGGTGCGCGGGCCCGGAATGCGGACACCCGCCAAACCCCGCGGTGGGTTAGGCTGCGCCATGGCACCCGACGCGAGCACCCCCACCAAGATCCTCCTGGACGAGTCGGAGCAGCCGACCCGGTGGTACAACATCCTGGCCGACCTGCCCACCCCGCCGCCGCCGGTGCTCCACCCCGGGACGCTGCAGCCGGTCGGCCCGGACGACCTGGCGCCGCTGTTCCCGATGGAACTGATCATGCAAGAGGTCAGCGGCGAGCGGTACATCGACATCCCGGGCGCGGTGCTGGACGTGTACCGGCTCTGGCGGCCGTCGCCGCTGTTCCGCGCCCACCGCCTCGAGAGGGCGCTCGGGACCCCGGCACGCATCTACTACAAGTACGAGGGGGTCTCGCCGGCCGGTTCGCACAAGCCGAACACCGCGGTCCCGCAGGCGTACTACAACAAGCAGGCCGGGATCCGGCGGCTGACGACCGAGACCGGCGCCGGGCAGTGGGGCACCGCGCTCGCCTTCGCCTGCTCGCAGTACGGGCTGGACTGCGAGGTGTGGCAGGTGCGGGCCTCCTACGACCAGAAGCCGTACCGCAAGATCATGATCGAGACGTTCGGCGGCGTGATTCACCCCTCGCCCTCACCCCTGACCGAGGCGGGGCGCGCGATCCTGGCGCAGCACCCGGACTCGACCGGTTCGCTGGGCATCGCGATCAGCGAGGCCGTCGAGGTGGCAGCGCAGCACGCCGACACGAACTATGCGCTGGGCAGCGTGCTCAACCACGTGCTGCTGCACCAGACCGTGATCGGCGAGGAGGCGCTGCTGCAACTGGCCAAGGTCGGCGAGACGCCGGACGTGCTGGTGGGCTGCACCGGCGGCGGATCGAACTTCGGCGGGCTCGCGTTCCCGTTCCTGCGCGAGAAGCTGGCGGGCCGGATGAATCCGGTCATCCGCGCCGTGGAACCGGCCTCCTGCCCCTCGCTGACCCGCGGCGTCTACGCCTACGACTTCGGGGACACCGCGGGCATGACGCCGCTGATGAAGATGCACACGCTCGGGCACGACTTCATCCCGGACCCGATCCACGCCGGCGGGTTGCGCTACCACGGGATGAGCCCGCTGATCAGTCACCTGGTCAACGAGCAGATGATCGAGGCGGTCGCCAAGCCGCAGCGGGAGTGCTTCGCCGCGGGGGTGCAGTTCGCCCGGACGGAGGGCATCGTCCCGGCGCCGGAACCGACCCACGCGATCGCCGCCGCCATCGAGGAGGCGCTGCGCTGCAAGGAGTCCGGCGAGTCCAAGGTGATCCTCACCGCGCTGTGCGGGCACGGCCACCTGGACCTCGCCGCCTACGACGCGTACCTGTCCGGGCGGATCGAGGACCACGCGCTGCCGGAGGAGGAACTGCGGGCCGCTCTCGCGGCGCTGCCGCCCGTCCCCGCCTGAGGGCTCAGCCGTGCCGCCCCGGCGGTGATCATCTGCGCGGTGCGGTCGCCGGCCGACCCCCGACGGCAGTCGATCAGGGGATCCGGCCGATCCGATCCGGATCGCGCGGTTCAGCCGCCGAGGGCGCGGGCGGCCTCCGGGTCGCTGTCGGCGAGCAGGTGGCCGCAGCGCGCCGCCTCGTCGTCCTCGCCGATCGCCGAGGCAGCGCGCGCGAGCGCGTGCAGTGCCCGCAGGAACCCGCGGTTCGGCTCGTGCGACCAGGGCACGGGCCCGCTTCCCTTCCAGCCCGCGCGTCGCAGCGCGTCCAGACCGCGGTGATACCCGGTGCGGGCGTAGGCGTAGCCGGCCACCGATTGCCCATCCGCCAGGGCGCCCTCGGCGAGCATCGCCCAGGCGAGGCACGAGGCGGGGTGGGTCGCGGCGACAAGGTCGGGCGACTCGCCGGCGGTCAGCGCCGTCGCCCCGGGGTCCTCGGGCAGCAACGTGGGCCGGGCAAGCAGGTTCTCGTGCGGGGTCACGGTGCGCCCTTCAGGCGGCCGGGGAGGTCCCCGCGGAGAGCAGGTCCTCGCACGCCTCGACGACCCGGGCCGCCATGCCCGTCTCGGCCAGCTTGAGATAGGAGCGCGGGTCGTAGGCCTTCTTGTTGCCCACCTCGCCGTCGACCTTGAGCACGCCGTCGTAGTTGGTGAACATGTGGCCGGCGACCTCGCGGGTGAAGGCGTACTGCGTGTCGGTGTCGACGTTCATCTTCACGACTCCGTACGAGAGCGCCTCACGGATCTCCTCGAGTGCCGAGCCCGAGCCGCCGTGGAACACCAACTCGAAGGGCTTGTCGCGCCCGACCTTCCTGCCCACCTCGTCCTGCAGGTCCTTCAGGATCGACGGGCGCAGCTTGACGTTCCCGGGCTTGTAGACGCCGTGGACGTTGCCGAAGGTCGCGGCGAGCAGGTACCGGCCCTTCTCGCCGGTTCCCAGGACCTCCGCCGTGCGCAGCGCGTCACCCGGCGTGGTGTAGAGCTTCTCGTTCATCTCACCGACGACACCGTCCTCCTCGCCGCCGACCACACCGATCTCCAGTTCCAGGATGATCTTCGCCGCCGCGCACGCCTGCAGCAGGTCGGCGGCGATCTGCAGGTTCTCCTCCAGGGCGATCGCCGAGCCGTCCCACATGTGCGACTGGAACAGGGGCGTGCCGCCCGCCCGAACCCGCTCGGCCGAGATCGCGATCAGCGGCCGCACGTAGGAGTCCAGCTTCTCCTTCTGGCAGTGGTCGGTGTGCAGCGCGACGTGGATCGGGTACCGGGCGGCCACGACGTGGGCGAACTCCGCGAGCGCCGCCGCGCCGGTCACCATGTCCCGCACCCCGGTGCCGGAGGCGAACTCGGCACCGCCGGTCGAGATCTGCACGATGCCGTCACTGCCGGCGTCGGCGAAGCCGCGCAGCGCGGCGTTCAGCGTCTCGGAGGAGGTGACGTTGATGGCCGGGTAGGCGAAGCCGTTCGCGCGGGCGCGGTCGAGCATCTCGGCGTAGATCTCGGGGGTGGCGACGGGCATGGTCACTCCTGGTCGGTCGGCGCTGACTCGAGGCCCAGTATGCCCACCCCGCCAGGGCTATTCGAGCACGCCGGTGCGGATCACGTCGTCGGCCACGTCCACCAGCTTGCGGTGGGAGCGCTGGCTGGCCGCGCGCAGCAACTCGAAGGCCTCGTCGCGTCGGACCCGGCGGTGTGCCATCACGATCCCCATGGCCACGCCGATGTCCCGGTTGCTGCGGACCGCCTGCTCCAACTGGGCGACCTGCTCGTGGGTGCGCAGCGCGCTGAGGGTGGTGGTGACGAGCAGTCGCGTCAGCCGGGCACCGGGCACGTCGGCCGCGGTGACGGCCCCGGGCCGCGCCGCGACCAGGCTCAGGACCCCCAGCTCGCCGTCCTCCAGCGTCTCGAGGCGGACGCACAGCACCGACCGCACCCCCGCGGCGACGAGGGCGCCGCCCGCCGCCGGCCACCGGCCGTCGTCGACCAGGTCCGGGACCACGACCGTGCCTCGCTCGAGCGCCGACAGCACCGGACCCTCGCCGATGCGGTACTGCTCCTCGCAGAACGCCACGGCGTACAGGCCCGACTCGCCCAGGGTGCGGTACCGGCCGTGCGGCGCGGAGGCCGTGATCGCGGCACCGTCCGCCCCGGGCACGGCCTGCAGCGCATGTTCGAGCACCACGTCGACGCAGGCGCGCAGCGACAGTTCCGGCGCGTCTCGTCGCGCCACCGGCCCCTCCGCCACCCGATCAACCCGGGCCGGAATGGACGACATGGGCCCGAGGCTATCGACAGCCCGGCCCGCGCCCGTGAAGGGCTCGGTACGAATTGCGCGTGCCGGTGTTATTGCGACCCGCCCGTGCGGTATGACGGAGCTAACAGCCACCCGATGGGCGGGTGGCTGTGCCTGCGGGCAGGCCGGGTCAGCAGGTACCGGGAGCCGCGCCGCGACAGCAAGGGATCTGGTATGTCGCCACCTCGCAGCCAGGATCCGCCCGCCCCGGGCCGGGCGCTGGTCGTCGTCACGGCCCTACGCAGCGAGTTCGTCGCGCTGCGCGGGCAGGTCGGCGGCGCGCGTCTCGAGCGCTGCGGCATGGGGCTGGCCGCCGGTCAGCAGTGGCTGCCCCGGCTCGCGCAGCTCAAGCCGGGATCCCTGGTCGTGGCCGGCGTCGCGGGGGGGCTGGACCCGCGGCTCGCCGCGGGGGACGTGCTGGTGGCCAGCGAGGTCCGCGACGAGTCCGGCCGCACCGTGCTGCGCGGTTCCGCGCCGCTGGCCGCCGAACTGCGCGCGCTCGGGATGACGGTCCACACGGGCCCGCTGGTCAGCTGTGACCGGGTGTCCGGGGGCGAGCACCGGGCCCGGCTGGCGGCCACCGGGGCGCTCGCCGTCGACATGGAGTCGGCCGCGATCGTGCGCGCCGCCCGCGACCTGCCGTGCGCAGTGGTGCGGGTCGTCGTGGATACCGCCTATACCCCGGTCGTCCATCCGGCGACGGTCCCGCACGGCCTGCGGGCGCTGCTGACGCTGCGCCGCATCGGGCCGGTGCTGCCGCGTTGGGCCCAGACCGCGGGCCCGCGCCGCGTCCTGCTCGCGACCCCCCGTTCGTTCTGCGCCGGCGTCGAGCGGGCGATCGACGTGGTCGAGGCGGCGCTGCGGCGCTTCCCGCACCCGGTGTACGTGCGGCGCCAGATCGTGCACAACGCGCACGTCGTCGCGGACCTGCAGCGCCGCGGCGCGGTCTTCGTCGACGAGCTGGACGAGGTCCCCGACGGGACGACGGTGGTGTTCTCGGCCCACGGCGTCGCGCCGTCGGTGCGGGTCGAGGCGCAGCGGCGCGGCCTGAACGTCGTGGACGCGACCTGCCCGCTGGTGGCCAAGGTGCACGCCGAGGCGCGACGCTTCGCAGCGCGCGGGGACACCGTCGTGCTCATCGGCCACGCCGGGCACGAGGAGACCGTCGGCACCCTGGGCGAGGTGCCCGGGCGCATCAGCCTGCTGGAGAAGCCCGAGGACGTTGCCTCGCTGCCGGACTCCGCCGCGCGCGTCTCCTACCTGACCCAGACGACGCTCGCGGCGGACGAGGCCCAGGGCGTGGTGGACGCGTTGCGGCGCCGCTTCCCCATCGTCGACGCCCCGGGCAGCGACGACATCTGCTACGCGACGACGAACCGCCAGCAGGCGGTGCGGGCCGTCGCGTCGGACTCGGACGTGGTGCTGGTGGTCGGCTCGGCCAACTCCTCCAACTCCCAGCGCCTGGTGGAGGTGTCCGAGCACGAGGGCACACCGGCGCACCTGATCGAGGACGCCACGTACCTGCGGGCCGAGTGGATCCGCGGCGCGCGGACGATCGGCGTCACCGCCGGCGCCTCCGCCCCGCCCCACCTGGTGGACGAGGTGATCGGCACACTACGGGCGCTGGGGCCGGTGACGGTAGAGGATCGTCAGGTGGCGCACGAGGAGATCAAGTTCGGACTTCCCAAGGAGGTGCTCTCGTAGATGGCGATCCCGCTGCGGCAAAGCGCACGCATCGGCGCGTACCTGATGGCGCAGAAGCTCCGGCGCCGCGCCAAGTTCCCGCTCATCGTCGAGCTGGAACCGCTGTACGCGTGCAACCTGCACTGCAACGGGTGTGGCAAGATCCAGCAGCCGCACGACGTGCTCGCCCGCCGCATGCCGGTCGAACAGGCCGTCGGAGCGATCGAGGAGTGCGGGGCGCCGATGGTGTCCATCGCCGGCGGCGAGCCGATGATGCACCCGCAGATCGACGTCATGGTGAACGAACTCGTGCGCCGCAAGAAGTACGTCTACCTGTGCACCAACGCCGAACTGATCCGCCGGCGCTGGGACCGGTTCGACTTCCGGCCGTCACGCTTCTTCTCCTTCGCGGTCCACATCGACGGCCTGCGCGAGCGGCACGACGAGTCGGTGGCGAAGGAGGGCGTGTTCGACGAAGCGATCGCCGCGATCGCCTTCCTCAAGGAGCGAGGGTTCCGCGTCACCACGAACTCGACGTTCTTCAACACCGACACCCCGCAGACGATCATCGACGTCCTGGACTTCCTCAACGACGAGGTCAAGGTCGACCAGATGATGATCTCCCCGGCGTACGCCTACGAGAAGGCGCCGGACCAGGACCACTTCCTCGGCGTCACCGAGACGCGCGAACTGTTCCGCAAGGCGTTCGCGAACGGCAACCGCAGGCGCTGGCGGCTGAACCACTCGCCGCTGTTCCTGGACTTCCTCGAGGGCAAGGTCGACTTCGACTGCACCGCGTGGGGCATCCCGTCGTACTCGCTGCTGGGTTGGCAGCGGCCCTGCTACCTGATGGCCGACGGCTACACGAAGACCTACCGCGAGCTGATCGAGACGACCGATTGGGAGAAGTACGGCCGGGGCCGCGACCCGCGCTGCAACAACTGCATGGCGCACTGCGGCTACGAGCCGACGGCGGTGCTGGCGACGATGGGGTCGCTGCGGGAAAGCCTGCGCGCGATGCGCGAACAGGGCTGACCTTCCCGGATCGGCATCCGCCCCGGATCGGCATCCGCGCCCGGAGTCAGCGTGGGGCCCGGACCGGTACCTCGTCCGCCACGGCAGCGCCGAGACCGGCGCACTCCTCGACGATCCGCCGCGCGAGGTCGGCGGCGGTGACGCCCGCGGCCGACCGCACGTCGGCGATGGTGCCGTGGGACAAGAACTGCGTCGGCAACCCCAGGCTCACGGTGCGGCGCGCGACGCCCGCCTCGGCGATGGCTTGGCCGGTGCGTGCCCCGGCACCGCCGGCGGCGAGCCCGTCCTCGACGGTGACCACCAGCCGGGCCCGGCGGGCCAACTCGGTCAGGGCCGGGTC
>SCQZ01000498.1 GCA_004299665.1 Jatrophihabitans sp. | reverse complement strand
GGCGGGGCCCGCGACAGCGACGAGGACGCGGTCACGGCGGCGCTGCGCGAGGCGGTCGAGGAGGCCGCCCTGGATCCGGCCTGCGTGCGTCCGTACCGCGAGTGGGTCGACGACCACGGCGGCTGGTCCTACACCACCGTGATCGCCGCCGCGGTGGGCGAGATCGACCCGCACGCCGCGAACCCGGAGAGCATCGACGTGCGGTGGTGGCCGATCGAGCAGGTCGCCGGCCTGTCCCTGCACACCGGCTTCGCCGCCGCCTGGCCCCGGCTGCGGACCCTGCTCACCACGACGCGGTGACGGGGCGGTGCGCATCCTGCTCCCGCCGAGCGAGGCGAAGCGCCCGGGCGGGCGCGGCCGCCCGCTCGCGGACCGCCCTTCGTCCGGCCCGCTGGCGGCGACCCGGGCCGCCCTGACCGACGCGCTCGTCCGACTGCTCGGCGGTGGCTGCGAGGCGGCGGCAGGCGCCCTGTTGCTGCCACCCGGCGCAGCGCCCGCCGCGCTGGCGGCGAACGCCGCGGTGCGCGACGCCCCGACGATGCCGGCCCTGCGGCGCTATGCGGGCGTCGTCTACGCGGCCCTCGACCGCGACGGCCTGACCCCGGCCGAGCGACGCCTGGCGGGGTCGGCCGTGATCGTCTTCTCCGGGCTGTGGGGCGCACTGCGCGGCGACGAACCGGTCCCGGACTACCGGGTGCCGGCGAAGGCGAAGCTGCCCGGTGTCGGCGTCGTCGCCACCGCGTGGCGGCCGGTGCTCGCCGGCGCGCTGCCGGGGATGCTCGGCGACGGGCTGGTGGTCGACCTGCGTTCGGGCGACTACGGCGCGATGTGGCGCGCCACCGGGGACCTGCGCGAGCGGGTGGTCTCGGTGCGCGTGCTGTCGCCGTTGCCGGGCGGCGGGCGCGGCGTGGTGAGCTTCGCCAGCAAACAGGCGAAGGGACGGCTGGCGCGCACGATGATCACGGCCGCGGCGCAGGGACGGCCGCCCCGGCAGGCCGCCGACGTCGCCGAGGCGTGGATCGCATCCGGCGGCCGGGACGCGGCGCACCGGGGCCCGGGGCGCCTGGAGTTGCATACATAGCACCCGCCACCCACCCCGGCGACGGCACCCCGCCGCGGCGCGGTGCGCGGCGTCGGCGACCATGGCTGGCATGCGTCTGGACCACCTGAGCTACGCGGCCGGGCCGGAGGGGCTCGCGTCCTGTGTGCAGCGCCTTGGCAGCCACCTGGGAGCTGCCTTCTCCGACGGCGGTCTTCACCCGTCGTTCGGCACCCGCAACTTCGTGCTCGCCCTCGACGGCGGCTGCTACCTGGAGGTGGTGGAGGCGCTGGACCACCCGGCCGCCGACACCGCGCCGTTCGGGCGGGCCGTCCGGGCCCGCGCGGAGGCGGGCGGCGGCTGGCTGGGATGGGTGATCCGGGTCGAGGACCTGGCAGCCGTCGAGTCGCGGCTGGGGCGCTCGGCCGTACCGGGACGGCGGCGCCGCCCGGACGGCTACGACCTGCGCTGGCAGCAGATCGGCGTCCTGGACCTCGTCGCCGACCCGCAACTGCCGTTCTTCGTGAAGTGGCTCAGCGACGAGGCGCACCACCCCTCGGCCGGCGGCTCCCCGGTACGGCTGGCCCGGCTGCAGATCGCCGGCAGCGCCCGCACCGTGGAGGACTACCTAGGCGCCGCGGCAGCGCAGCCGCTGGACGGCATCGCCGTCGACTGGCTGGCACCGGCGCCGGAGGACAGCGGCATAGTGGCCGCGGTCTTCGACACCGCGCTCGGGTCGGTGCGCATCGACTGACCGGCGGACCGCCGGCGCGCCGCGAGCACGGACCCGAGCAGGATCAGCGGGAACCCCACCGCCATCCCCAGCGTGAACCGCTCCCCCAGCAGGCTCACGCCCAGCAGCACGGCGACGGCCGGGTTCACGTAGGTGATCACCGTCGAGCGGGCCGGCCCGACGATCCGGATCAGGGCGAAGAACAGCACGAAGGCGGCCCCGGTGCACACCACGCCGAGCACCGCGACGGAGGCGACCACCTGCGCCGACGCCGCCGCGGGCCAGTGCGTGACCGCGTAGGGCAGGTAGCCCGCCGCGACGAGCAGCAGCGCCGCGGAGACGACCGGGATGCTCGGCAGGTCCGCCAGGTACCGCGCCATGATCACCGGGGCGACCGAGTAGCCGGCGATCACCACGGCGATCTCGGCCAGGGCGCCGGCGTGCAACTGGCCCAGGTCGAGCCCGACGAGCATGGCGACCCCGACGATGCCGAGCACCAGGCCGGTCGCGCGACCCGGGTCGAGGCGCTCGCGGTCACCGGTGAGCCGGGCCACGAGAACCCCCAGCAGCGGGACCGCGGCGATCAGCAGCCCCGACAGCGAACTGGACAGGTGGCGCTCCGCGTCGCCCAGGAACAGCCACGGCCCGGCGACCTCGATCGCGGCGAACGCCAGCAGCGGGCGCCACCGGGACAGCAACGCGCGGGTGAGCGCCGGGCCGGGCGCCGCCTCCCCGCGGCGGGCGCGCGCGCCCAGCAGCGCCAGCGGCAGCAGCACCAGCCCGCCGATTCCGGTCCGCAGGAAGACGAGCGTCCCCGGATCGACCTCGCGGACCGCCACGCGGATCAGCAGGTACGGCACGCCCCAGATCACGCACATGGTGGCGAACAGCAGCCAACCCCGCCGAGACACGGTCGTCCCCTTCCATCGTCGCTGCCACCTCTGCGGCGAGTCGCCCGCCGCCCCCTGCACGGTAGTGCGCAACACCGACATCGGCCGGTCCATTTCCGGCGTGCACACTGACCCCGTGCACAACATGGCGCTGTCGTGGCAGCAGGCGGCGTGGCTCGCCGCGGCCCTCGCCGCGACGGCGCCGGCGCTGTACCGGATCGGCGGCCGGTGGCCGCGACTGCTGGCCCCCGCGGTGCGCGAG
>SCQZ01000497.1 GCA_004299665.1 Jatrophihabitans sp. | reverse complement strand
ACGCAGGTCGTCAAGGAGGCGCTGTTCATCGCCGTCGGGCTGCCGATCTGCTGGATCGGGCTGCGGCTGCCCCCCCGGGCCTACCGGTTCCTGGTGTACCCGATGCTGGGGCTGGCTCTCGTCGCCCTCCTGGCCGTGCTGATCCCCGGCATCGGCGTCGGCGTCTACGGCGCCCGCCGGTGGATCGACCTCGGGCCGCTGCAACTGCAGCCGTCGGAGTTCGCCAAGGTCGCGATGCTGCTGTGGGGCGGGGACCTGCTCGCCCGCAAGCAGCAACTCGGCACGCTGCGCCGCCCGCGGCACCTGTTCCTGCCCCTGCTGCCCGGGTTCGCCCTCACCGCGGGGCTGGTCGTGCTCGAACCGGACCTCGGCACGACGCTGTGCTTCATCCTCATCCTGCTCGGGCTGCTGTGGATGATCGGCATGCCGGCGCGGTACTTCACCGGCGTGCTCGTGGCAATGATCGCGGCCGTCGTGCTGCTCGCCTACGCCGCGCCCTATCGCTGGCAGCGTATGACGACCTTCCTGCATCCGTTCCAGCAGGCGCAGAGCTCCGGCTTCCACACCGTCGAGGGGCTGTACGCGCTCGCCTCCGGCGGGTTCTTCGGCGTCGGGCTGGGCCAGGGCACCTCGAAGTACGGCTGGGTGCCGAACGCCAACTCCGACTACGTCTTCGCGATCATCGGCGAGGAGCTGGGGCTCGTCGGGTGCGTGGCGGTGCTCGCGCTGTTCGGTCTGCTCGCCTACACCGGCATGCGCATCGCGCGCCGCAACGCCGACCCGTTCGTGCGCGTCGTGGTGGGCGCCGCGACGATCTGGCTGTGCGGTCAGGCCGTGATCAACATCGGGTACGTGACCGGGCTGCTGCCGGTGACCGGCATCCCGCTGCCGTTCATCTCGGCGGGCGGGACGTCGCTGCTGATGAGCTTCTTCGTCCTGGGGATGCTGCTGTCGTTCGCGCGCTGCGAGACCCCCGCGGTGGCGACCGCGCGCCGGGCGCAGCGCCGGGGGCAGCGCAGCCGGGCCGAGCGATGGCTGCGCCTGCCCGTCCCGGTGCAGTACGCGCCACCGCGGCGCCGGGGGGGCGCGCGGCGCCGATGAGCGAGCGGGAGCGAGCGAATCAGTGTCACCGTGCGGGTGGAGCCTCGTCGGCGCCCGCAGCGAAGCGAGGGCGCCGATGAGAAGCACCTCGGGCGATTCCGCGGGGCCGCCGGGAGTGGTGCCCGCGGCCGCGCGGGTGGTGGTGGCAGGCGGCGGCACCGCCGGGCACATCGAGCCGGCGCTGAACCTCGCCGACGCGCTGCGCCGTCTGGCACCCGACGTGCAGGTGACCGCCCTCGGCACCGAGAAGGGTCTGGACACCACGCTGATACCCGCCCGGGGCTACCCCCTCGAGCTCATCCCGCCGGTCCCGCTGCCGCGCCGCCTGGGCCGGGCCCTGCTCGCCACACCCGGCCGGGTGCGTGCCGCGGTGGCAGCGGCCGAGCAGGTGCTGCGCCGTGTCGATGCCGAGGTCGTCGTGGGGTTCGGCGGCTACGTCGCGCTGCCTGCCTACCTGGCCGCGCGGCGGCTCGGTCTGCCGCTGGTCGTGCACGAGGCGAATGCCAGGCCGGGGCTGGCCAACCGCGGGGCGGCCCGCATGACCCGACACGTGTTCACGGCGACGCCGCGGGCGCGGCTGCCGCACGCGATCGTGATCGGCATCCCGCTGCGCCCCGCCATCACCGGCCTGGACCGGGCGAGCGCGCGGGCCGGGGCCCGGGCGGCCTTCGGACTGCGCCCGGACCTGCCGACGCTGCTGGTGTTCGGCGGCTCCCAGGGCGCGCGCTCGATCAATCACGCCGCGGCGACCGCCGCGCCGCTGCTGCGCGCCGCCGGCGTGCAGGTGCTGCACGTGACGGGCCCGAAGAACCTCGACGACGTCCTGGCCATGGGCGTCGCGGCGCCATCTGACGGGCCGTCCGACGCGCCGCCGTACGTGGTGGTCCCGTTCGTGGACGGCATGGCCGGCGCGTACGCCGCGGCCGACTTCGCGCTGTGCCGGTGCGGGGCCCTGACCTGCGCCGAACTCGCCGCGGTCGGCCTGCCCGCCGCCTACGTGCCGTACCCGGTGGGCAATGGCGAGCAGCGGCTGAACGCCGAACCGATCGTCGCGGCGGGCGGGGGACTGCTCGTGGACGACGCCGACCTGAACGCGCGCTGGATCCGGGACACCGTCGTGCCGCGGATCACCGATCCGCAGGTCCTGGCGCGGATGTCGGCGGCGGCGTCGCATGCTGGATCACGGGACGCCGACGTCGTGCTCGCGCGTTCCGTGCTGAACGTCGTCGCCGAGCACCGGAGCCCGGGCGAGCGGCGGCGGTGAGGACCGGGACGCGACGAGGGGCGACGAGGTGAGCGAGACGACGGGCCGGCGGCCCGAGCAGGACGCCAGTGAGGGCCGGCCGCAGGACTGGGCCGCCCCCGGCGCCGCGCTCGTCCGCAGCGCCGCGACCGACGTGATCCCGGCGCTGGCCGACCTGGGACGGGTGCACATCATGGGCATCGCGGGGTCCGGGATGAGCGGGCTGGCCCGGATCCTGCTCGAGCGCGGAGTGGCCGTCAGCGGCTGCGAGGCCCGCGACTCGATCACGGTCGCACACCTGCGCGCGCTGGGGGCAGACGTCGCGGTCGGGCACTCACCGCGGCACCTGGACGACGCCGACACCTTCGTCTACACGACCGCGATCAACCCGAAGCACGAGGAGTTCGTCGCCGCGCGCGCCAGCGGCAAGCCGGTGCTGCGGCGTGCGGCGGCGCTGGCCGCCGGCCTCGAGGGCAAGCGGTCGATCGCGATCGCCGGCACGCACGGCAAGACCTCCACGACCTCGCTGCTGACGGTGGCCGCCCAGGCCTGCGGCCGCGACCCCTCCTTCGCCATCGGGGGCAACCTCTACGAGACGGGCAAGAACGCCCACCTCGGCACCGGTGACCTGGCCCTGGTCGAGGCCGACGAGAGCGACGGGTCGTTCCTGCTGACCCGGCCGGTCGCGGCGATCGTGACGAACGTCGAGGCCGATCACCTCGAGAACCACGGCGACCTCGAGGGGATCTTCCGCGCCTTCGAACAGTTCGTCGACCGCGTGGACCCGGCGGGCCTGCTGCTGGCCTGCGCCGACGACGCGGGTGCGCGGCGGGTGGCCGAGTACGCCCGCTCGCGGGGCCGGCGCGTCCAGACCTACGGGCTGGCACCCGGCGCCGACATCCTGGTCAGCGCCGTGCGCACCCTGCCCGATGC
>SCQZ01000496.1 GCA_004299665.1 Jatrophihabitans sp. | reverse complement strand
GCACCGTGCAGACGGTGTTCGTGGTCGTGCTGATCGTGGTGGCCCTCGGATTCGACTTCACGAACGGATTCCACGACGCGGCGAACGCGATCGCGACCTCGATCTCGACGAAGGCGCTGCCGCCGCGCGTCGCGCTGATCATGGCGGGGGTCCTGAACCTGGTGGGCGCGCTCATCTCGACCAAGGTCGCGGGCACCGTCGGCAAGGGCATCATCTCCGCCCCGGTCGGCAGCCGCGGGCTGTGGCTGGTGTTCGCGGCGCTGATCGGGGCGATCGCGTGGAACCTGCTGACGTGGCTGCTGGGTCTGCCGTCCTCGTCCACCCACGCGCTGATCGGCGGGCTGGTCGGGGCGGCGCTGGTCTCGGCCGGATCGGTGCACTGGAGCGGGGTCGTCGACAAGGTCGTGATCCCGATGGTCGCCTCGCCCATCGTCGGCCTCGCACTCGGCTTCGTGGTGATGTTGGTGATCCTCTGGGCGTTCCGGAACCGCAACGCGCACCGGCTCAACAGCACGTTCCGGCGGCTGCAGGTGCTCTCGGCGGCCGCGATGGCGTACAGCCACGGCACCCAGGACGCGCAGAAGACGATGGGGGTCATCACCCTCGCCCTGGTCACCAGCGGGCACCTGTCCGGGTTCCACGTGCCGCTGTGGGTCATCGGCTCATCGGCACTCGCCATGGGCTTCGGAACCTACGCCGGCGGCTGGCGGGTGATCCGCACCCTCGGCCGCCGTATCGTCGCGCTCACCCCGCCCAACGGTTTCGCCGCCGAGGTGGCGGCCTCCACCGTGCTGCTGTTCTCGGCCTACGCCTACGCCCTGCCGGTGTCCTCCACGCACATCATCACCTCGACGGTCATGGGCGTCGGCGCGACCCGGCGCCGCTCGGCGGTGCGCTGGGGAATCGCCGGCAACATCGTCACGGCGTGGGTCCTCACCATCCCCGGCGCCGCCGCCGTCGCCGCCCTGGTCTTCTCCCTCGGCCACCCGTTCGTGCACTGATCCTCCGGAAGGGAAGGTCCTGCCATGGCATCGCACACCCCGCCCGCGGTTCCGGACCTGCTGCCGCTGCCCGCCGCGGGCCGGCACCTGGACCCGGCCGACGGTGCGTGCCTGATGGAGGCCGCCTCGCTGCTCGCCGGCGAGCCGTTCAGCGACCACCCGCACTGCGTGCACCCCACCGTCGCGGCGCTCGCCCGGCTCCTCAACGACGCCACCACGACCGCCGGCCGTGCCGCGCTGTGGCGGCTGCTGCCCGACCTGGTCGCCAACCCGGCCGGGAGCGCCCGGACCGCCCCGGCCGTGGTGCTGCACGTGCTCACCGTCGTCGGGGCCGGTTGCGACGTCGGGTTGCTCGGCCGGCTGGCACGTCGCCGCGCGGCACGTCGCCTCGCGCGGCTCGACCGCGGCGGCCTGCCCGCGTGCTGGGTCCGCGCGACGGACGCCCTCTACCGCAGGGCCCCGGCCGAACGCGGCCTGCGGCGCGCGCTGGCCCACCTGGCCCGCGTGGCCGACGGCGACCTGATCGACAGACGTGCCGCGGACCTGCTCGGCGCGTGCGCGCACGGCGCGACGCCGGGGCCGGCCGTGGAACTCGTCGGCGTCGGCGCGGCGGGCGCCGCCCCGGGCGAGGCGGTGCCGCGTCGTCACGGACGGATGTCGGGGAACGGCGGCGCCGAGGCGCTGTTCGCCAGCCGCGGCAGGCCGAACAGGTCCTCGATCCAGCGCAGTGTGGAGTAGTGGTTCACGCGGGCCGGGTAACGACCGGGCCGCACGCCCGCCCCGTACACGACCGCCGCGACCCGGTTGTCGGCTCCGGCGTCGCTCTCGTCGAACAGCACGAGCAGCAGGCTGTCGTGGGTGCCGGCCCAGTTCGCGTACCCGCCCAGGTTGCGGCGCAGCCAGGCGTCGCCCTCGGCGATCGTCCCGTCGTGCATGTCGTGCTGGAGGTTCGGGATCACGAATGCCACGGTGGGCAGGGCGGAGTAGTCGCTCGGGAAGGCGCTGAAGGGCTGGTTCACCGACGCCGGCAGGTCGGTGAAGTCCACCCACGGGCTGTGCTTGCGGGCATAGCCGGACCCCGACGAACACACCGTCGAACCCGCGGCCGGCAGCGACTCGGAGTAGCCGGCGAACGACCTGCCGGAGGCCCGTAGCGAACTGCCCAGGTTCGCCCCGGCGAAGGTCAGCGGGCACGCATCCGAAGCGACGCCCTGTGTCGATCCGGAGAACAGCGCCAGGTAGTTCGGTTCGCTGGGGTGGGTGATCGCGTCGTAGCCGGTGAGCACCGCCCCGGCACGACCGAGCGACTGGATGTAGGGCGCGCCGGTGCCGGACAGGACCTGGTCGGCGCCCTTGTTCTCCTCCATCACCACCACGACGTGCGCGGGTGCCGACGGCGCGGCACTCGAGGTCGCCGACGCCGACACCGGTGCCTGCGGCACAGCGTCCGCCGAGGACGTGAGCGGGGGCGACGGCGACCGCGTGGGCGCCGCGGTGCGGGGCGCACCGGTGCCGGGAGCCGCGCTGCATCCGGTGGCCACCAGCAGTGCCGCGAGGACCAGTCGTCGCATGCCTGCATCGTGCCCCCGGGGTGGTGGTGTGCAACGTGTGAGGACCCGTAGCGCGAACCGGGACGGCTGCCCGCCCGGCGGTAGGCTGGAGGGCCGAGCAGGCGGCACACGAGACCTCTGAGGACGGGCCGACACCGTGGCGAGCACGCAGCAGTCCACCGGAACCGAACCAACCCCCGCGCCGAGCGAGTTCGGGGCGAACGAGTGGCTCGTCGAGGAGATGTACGAGCGCTACCGGTCCGACCCCGGAAGCGTGGACGCGGCCTGGCACGACTTCTTCGCCGACTACCGCACGGACGGCACGCCGAAGGACCACGGACCCGGCCACGACGAGCCCGCGGAGGAGCCGGTACCCGACCCCCATCCCGCCGCCGCGCCGCTCGCCACGGCGGCCGCACCCCCGCCCGAGCCCGCCGTCGTGCCGCCGTCACCGCCGGCCACGGGCGCCCCCGCAGCGCGCCCGTTCCCCGCGGCGGGCGCGTCCGCGGG
>SCQZ01000058.1 GCA_004299665.1 Jatrophihabitans sp. | reverse complement strand
GCTGGAGCCGTGACGACGGCGTCCTCCGACAGCAGGCACGCCGGCGAGCCCCATCGTGCGAACGCCTCCGGGCGGCTGAACTGGCTGCGCGCCGGCGTCCTCGGCGCGAACGACGGCGTGGTGTCGATCGCGGGGCTCGTCGTCGGCGTGGCCGGCGCGACGACCTCGCGCACCGCGATCCTCGCCGCCGGGGTCGCGGGCTTGATCGCCGGCGCGGTGTCCATGGCGCTCGGCGAGTACGTCTCGGTCAGCAGCCAGCGCGACAGCGAGCGCGCGATGCTCGAGCGCGAGCGCCGCGAACTGCGGGACGACCCGGAGGCGGAGATCGCCGAGCTCGCCGCCATCTACCGGTCCAAGGGCCTGCGGCGCAGTACCGCCGAGACGGTGGCCCGCGAGCTCAGCGCGCACGACGCCTTCGCCGCGCACGCCGAGGCGGAACTGGGCATCTCCCCGGGCGCACTGGTCAATCCGTGGCATGCCGCAGGGGCGTCGGGCACCGCCTTCACGGTCGGCGCGGTGATCCCGCTCGCCACGATGCTGCTGCCGATGCCCGCGGCCGCCCGGGTCCCGGTGACCATCGCGGCGGTGCTGGGCGCGCTGGTGCTGGCCGGCTCGATCAGTGCCCGCCTGGGCGGTAGCTCGGTCCGTACCGCCGTCGTCCGCCTGGTTCTCGGCGGGCTGGCGGGGTTGCTGTTCACCTACGGCGTCGGGGTGCTGTTCGGCCACACCGTCGGTTAGCTGTTGTGACCTGACACGTTGTTGTCCGGCGCCGCGGCGGTGCGAAGGTCCCGTCGCATCGGGACCTTCCGCGCACTCGCCGCGGGCGGTGCCGCGCCAGGGTGGACGCATGAGGCGAGACGACGAGATCTACGTCACCGGGTACGAGGGATCCGACCAGCTCACGCCCGCCGACTCCCTGGCCGGCGACCTGCTCGCCGAACCGCTGGATGCCGGCTACTCGCCGCCGGAGTTCGCCACGCCCCCGATGCGCCGGTACGCCAGCGACCGGGAGGAGTGCGAGGGCGAGACGCTGGACCAGCGACTGGCCGAGGAGGAGCCCGAGGTCAGCGAGGACGACCTGGACCTCGTGGACCAGGACGACCGGGCGGGGCGACTGGTCGCCACCGGCACCGGCTGGGGGCAGGACACCGGTCCGGCCGGGTGGGGCGCCAGCGCCGAGGAGGCCGCCATGCACGTCGTCGAGGACTGATGTGCAGCGGTCCGGTCAGGCGGCCGGCCTGCGCCCCTCCGCCCGGCTCTTGATCCCCAGCAGCATCCGGCGGGTCATGAGGAACGTGATCGGGTCCATCAACTGGTCCGCCAGCCAGGGCAGCCCCGACGTCGCCGGCGCGCGGCTGCGCGACAGCAGGCGGCACCGGCCCGGTCCGTGCGGCAGCACGTGGAAGGACCACACCGCGTGCCACGGCTCGACCTGCAGCACGATCGCGCGTCCCTCGATGACCTGCGCGACGGCCAGCGCGTAGCCGTCGGGCATGCCCAGCCAGCCCCTGGGGACCAGCCGCACCTCGTCACCGGGGGCGAGGTGCTGCCACTGCTCGCGCACCTCCTCGGCGTTGCGGATGTGCAGTCCGGCGAGGTTCTCCAGCCACGTGTAGCTGTACATCCCGCCCCGGTCCTGGCCGATCTGCACCAGCCAGCGCCACACCTCGGCGGCGGGCGCGTCGACGGTGACCGCCCGCGTGACGACCTCGGCCGGGTCGGGGACCAGTTCGTCGCCGGGGAGCACCTCCCGGACCTCCGCCTTGGTGGCGCCCCAGTTGCGCAGCAGCGCGCGGGCGGCGAGCGCACCGGCCGCGGCGAAGACGACCGGCGTGACGACGGGCCTGACGGACATGAGGCCATGATCGCGGCGGCGCGGCTGCAGTCGCGGGTACGAAGGTCCCGCGGCCGAGCGCACTTCGTCCCTCGCCGGTCCGCCGGCAGGCCCGTGTAGTGGGGACATGACGACTATGCAGAGCACCTATCCGGTCCGGCTGGACGGCGCCGTGGACGGGCACCTCAGCAGGTGGTTGTGGCTGGTCAAGTGGCTGCTGGTGATACCGCACGTCCTCGTGCTCGCGGTCCTCTGGCTGGGCACCGTGCTCAGCACCCTGGCCGCGGGCTTCGCGATCTTGTTCACCGGCAGGTACCCGCGCCGGCTGTTCGAGTACAACGTCGGCGTGATGCGCTGGACCTGGCGCGTCGGCTTCTACGCCTCCAGCGCCTTCGCCACCGACCGGTACCCGCCCTTCTCGCTGCACCCGGACCCGACGTACCCGGCCGACTTCGCGGTGGACTACCCCGAGCACCTCTCCCGCACGCTGGTGCTCGTGAAGTGGTGGCTGCTGGCACTGCCGCACTACGTGATCGTCGCGGTGTTCGCCGGTGGCCTGCACATAGGCGCCGGGAGCGGGCTGGTCGCGATCCTGGCCCTCGTCGCGGTGGTGATCCTGGCCGTCACCGGCACGTACCCGCGGCCGCTGTTCGACTTCCTCATGGGCTGCGAGCGCTGGTGCTTCCGCGTCCTGGCCTACGCGGCGCTGATGCGTGACGAGTACCCGCCGTTCCGCCTGGACCAGGGCGGCACCGACCCGGGGTCCACGGCTGTGTTCCCGGTCCCGCCGGCCGAAGCTTCCGGCTGAGATCCCCGCCGGGGCTCCCGGCTGGGGCCCGCCAGGGATCGAAGGTCCCGCCCGCCCCGGTCCGTCCGTCCCGACAGCGGGTGCCGGTGTGCCTTCGCAGGTCCGGCCCTCCTTCTCTGCCCTGCGGTGCGCGCGACGACGAGTCTTGTCGCAGGGCGAACGGCACGTCCGCCACCGACAAGAAGGAGTCAACGATGCAACGACGCGCGTTCGACCGCGTGATCAGCTGGATGGGCCTGGTCCTGACCGCGCTGCTCATCGTGGCCGGTGCCCTGATGACATGGGCGCACAACTACGTCAACGACCAGGTGCACAGCCAGCTCTCGGCGCAGAAGATCTACTTCCCGCCGGCCGGCAAGGCACTCACGTCGCTTCCCGCCGCGGAC
>SCQZ01000057.1 GCA_004299665.1 Jatrophihabitans sp. | reverse complement strand
GGACGCGGCGACCCTCGAAGCGCTCCATGCGCGCGACGGTAGCGGCGCCCGGGCACACCGGCCCGCCGCCTCCCGGTGGCCGGGACGCACGGACCCGGACGTGGCGGGCGCGCGGCAGGGTGCGCCCATGGACTGCGACCTGCTCGTCGTCGGCTCCGGGGGCGGCGCGCTCACCGGCGCGTACACGGCGGCGGCGGGCGGCCTGCGGGTCACCGTCCTGGAGAAGACCGCGGTGTTCGGCGGCACGTCGGCCTACTCCGGCGGCGGGCTGTTCCTGCCCGGCAACGCGGCCGAGGAGCGGGCCGGCGTCGCCGACTCGGTCGCGCGCGGCCGCACCTACCTGCGGTCGCTGTTCGGCACCCTGGACCGGCGCCAGGAGGCGTACCTGGCGACGGCCCCGGAACTGGTGGCGTTCCTCGAGCAGGACCCGGCGATCGAGTTCCGCTACTACGGCTTCCCGGACTACTTCGCGGTCGAGGGGCGCCTGCCCGGCGGCGGCCACATCGTGCCGGTCCCGCTCGCGGGCGCGGACCTGGGCGACGACCTGCTCGCGCGGCTGCGCCCGACGATCGCCGCGGAGCGCTGCGGCCTCGACGTCCCGCGCGAGCGCCTCGGGGGCGGCCAGGCACTCATCGGGCGGCTGCTGCTCGCCCTGCGGGCTACCGGCAACGCGGACCTGCGCACCGGCACCGGCGTCGACCGGCTGATCGTGCAGGACGGCCGGGTCACCGGCGCCGCCGCGGGCGACCGGGAGTTCCGCGCGGCGGCGGTGCTGCTCGCGTGCGGCGGGTTCGAGGGCAGCGACCGGTTGCGCCGCGGGTTCGGAGTCCCCGGGTCGGCCGCCCGGACCATGGGGCCGCGCGGCACCAACACCGGCGAGGCGCTGGAGGCCGCCGTCGCGATCGGCGCCGCCACCGCGCTCACCGACGACGCCTGGTGGTGCCCCGCCCTGGTGCAGCCGGACGGGTCGGGCGCGTTCTTCCTCGGCCTGCGCGGCGGGATCTTCGTCGACGGCGACGGCGAGCGCTTCGCGAACGAGTCGCTGCCGTACGACCGCATGGGGCGCGCGCTCGCGGCCGGCCCCGGCGAGTGCTGGTACGTCTTCGACTCGCGCGAGGGCGGCAACCTGCCCGCGATCAACTGCGTGCCGGGCACGACGACCGAGCAGTACCTCGCCTCGGGCGCCTGGGCGCGGGAGGAGACGCTGGCGGACCTCGCGCAGCGCATGGCCGTCCCGGCCCGCGCGCTGCAGCGCACGGTAGAGCGTTTCAACGCCTTCGCCGCTGCCGGCACCGACGCGCAGTTCTCCCGCGGCGAGGACGAGTACGACCGCTACTTCGCGGCCCCGGACGGCGGCCCGAACCCGTGCCTGGTCCCGCTCGATCGGCCGCCGTACTACGGCGCGCGCGTCGTCCTCGGCGACCTCGGGACCAAGGGCGGCCTGGTCACCGACGCCGACGCCCGCGTGCTGCGCGCCGACGGCTCGCCCATCGAGGGCCTGTACGCGGCGGGCAACACCAGCGCCTCGATCATGGGCCGGTTCTACCCGGCCCCGGGCTCGCCGATCGGCACCGCGATGGTGTTCGCCTACCGGGCCGCCCGGCACGTCGCGGCCTCCCGTTGAGCGGGACGGCCCTGCCGGCGCCGGCCCACCGCTCCTACCCTGGCGCCATACCCGTGCCGAAGGGAGCCGCACCGTGACCGCGATCGAGGAGTACGAGGTCCGGGCCATCGACGCCGGCAACGCGCCGACGCGATTCGCCCGGGGATGGCACTGCCTGGGAGTGGTGTCGGAGTACACCGACGGCAAGCCACACGCGGTCGAGGCGTTCGGGCAGAAACTCGTCGTCTTCCAGGCCGGTGACGGCAGCGTCAACGTCCTGGACTCGTTCTGCCGGCACATGGGTGGCGACCTGTCGCAGGGGACGATCAAGGGCAACGAGGTCGCCTGCCCGTTCCACGACTGGCGCTGGGGCGGCGACGGCAAGTGCAAGCAGATCCCCTACGCGCGCCGCGTCCCTCCGCGTGCGCGCACCCAGACCTGGACGACGCTCGTGCAGGACGGCCTGCTGTTCGTTTGGAACGACCCGGAGGGTAATCCACCGCCGCCGGAGGTCACGATCCCCCGCATCGAGGGCGCCGAGAGCGAGCAGTGGA
>SCQZ01000495.1 GCA_004299665.1 Jatrophihabitans sp. | reverse complement strand
GGCCGCCGCCGCCGCAACGCCGCCCCGTCCCCGCGCCGCTCGCCCGCTGGCGCGACCCGCACCCCTGGCGGGGCTGGCTCGCCGCCGCCGTGGTCGGCGCGTTCGCGGCGCTGCCCCGGTTCTGGGCGATCGGCTTCCCGCCCGGCAAGGTCTTCGACGAGGTCTACTACGCCACCGAGGCCCAGGAACTGCTGCGGTTCGGCTACGAGGACAACCGCGGCTACATGTTCATCGTCCATCCGCCGCTCGGCAAATGGCTGATCGCAGCGACCTCGGCGATCTGGGGCAACGACGCGGTGGGTTGGCGCGTCGCGCCGGCGATCTTCGGCACCGTCGGCGTCATCCTGCTCACGCGCATCGCACGGCGGATGTTCCGCTCCACGCTGTTCGGCGTGCTCGCCGGGCTGCTGCTGGCGATGGACGGGCTGTCGGTCGTCCTGTCCCGCACCGCGATCCTGGACATCTTCCTGCAGACGTTCGTGATCGCCGCCTTCGGCGCGCTGGTCCTGGACCGGGACCGGGTGCGGGCGCGCCTGGGCGATCTGGTCGCTGCCGGCGCGGACCTGTCCGGCGGCGCGCCGTCGCTCGGCCCGCGGCCGTGGCGGCTGGCCGCCGGTGTCCTGTTCGGGCTGGCCTGCGGCATCAAGTGGACGGCGCTGTCGTTCTTCCTCGGCTTCATCCTGTTGAGCTGGTTCTGGGACCGTGCCGCCCTGCGCGCCGCGGGGGTAGCGCGGCCGACGCGCAACGCGCTGTGGCGCAGCGGTGTGCCGTGGCTCGGATCCCTGGTGCTGGCACCGATCGGGACCTACCTGCTGACTTACCTCGGTTGGTTCACCGGCGAGAACTCCTGGGGACGGCACTGGGCCGACACGCACGGGACCTCGGCGACGCTGTTCGGCGTCGTGCCGTTCGACTGGGCGTGGGTGCCCGCCCCGATCCGCGCGCTCGGGGCGTACACGCTGGACGCCTACCACTTCCACGAGAACCTGACGTCCGGCCACACCTACCAGTCCAGCCCGTGGAGCTGGCTGGTGCTCGGACGTCCGGTCGACTTCTACTACAACGGCGATTCGCACGCGTGCGGCGCGGCCAGCTGCTCGCGCGAGATCTTGCTGATCGGCACCCCGCTGCTGTGGTGGGCCTTCGTCCCGATGCTCCTGTGGCTCGCGTGGCACTGGTTCACCACCCGCGACTGGCGCGCCGGGGCGATCTGGATGGCGTTCGCGGCCGGCTGGCTGGTGTGGTTCCAGGACCTCAGGCGGACGATGTTCCTGTTCTACATGGCGCCGCTGGTCCCGTTCCTCGTCCTCGGGGTGACGATGGCGCTGAACGCGGTCCTGGGCAACTCGCCGCGCGCGATGCGCTCACCGGGCCGCGTGCGCTGGGGGCGGGCCGCGGTCGCCGCCTACCTCGCGCTGGTCGCGGTCGACTTCGCGTGGATGTGGCCGGTCCTGTCCGGCGGCCTGCTGACCTACGACCAGTGGCACGCGCACATGTGGCTGCCGTCGTGGGTATAAGGACGCCGTGACCCTGACCACCATGGTGCGCCGCGTCCCCGCCCGGGTCGCGGCCGGCGCCTTCCTCCTGAACAGCGGGATCGGCAAGCTCGGCGCCGACGACGACACCGCCAAGCGCGTCCACGGCGTGGGCTCGGGCGCCTACCCGGTGCTCGCGAAGGTCCCGGCACCGGTGTTCGTCAAAGCGCTGGGCGCGACCGAGGCAGGGTTGGGGGGCGCCCTGCTGACGCCGTTCCTGCGGGCGCGGACCGTCGGGCTCGCCCTGACCGCCTTCGCCGGCGGGCTGCTCGGCATCTACTGGCGCACGCCCGGCCTGCACCGGCAGGACAACCCGCGCCCCACTCCGCAGGGCGTCGCCCTGGCCAAGGACAGCTGGCTGTTCGCGCTCGGCGCCGGACTGCTGGTCGACGGCCTGACCGAGCGCCGGCCGTCCCGTCGGCGGCGGCGCCGCGCGACGGCGTCCGCTTCCTGACCGGACCGGGTCCGGACGCCCGGTGGGCGTCAGCGCCCGCGACGCCAGACCGGCTTGCGCTTGCCGAGGAACGCCTGCATCCCCTCGCGTGCGTCCGGCAGCTGACTCGCGGCGGCCATGACCTCGATCGCGTAGGCGTACGCCTTCGGCTGGTCGAGGTCGACCTGCGCGTAGAACGCCTGCTTGCCCAGGCCCTTGCTCTCGGCGCTGCCCCGGGTCACCCGTTCCAGCAGGTCCTGCACCGCGGTGTCGAGCTGGGCGTCGGGCACGACGCGGTTGACCAGCCCCCAGTCGGCGGCGGTCGCGGCGTCGATCACGTCGCCGGACAGGGCCATCTCCAGCGCGCGCTTGCGCCCCACGCTGCGGGCCACCGCGACGGACGGGGTGTGGCAGAACCAGCCGCCCCTGCCGCCGGGCAGGCAGAACCCGGCCGACTCGGCCGCGACCGCGAGGTCCGCGCTGGCGACGAGTTGGCAGCCCGCGGCGGTGGCGAGGGCGTGCACCCGTGCGAGCACCGGCTGCGGGATCTGCTGCAGCAGCACCATCAACTCGGTGCAGGTGTCCAGCAGCCGCCGAACCTGCGCGTGGTCGGCGGCCACGACGTCACCGAAGTCGTGGCCCGCGCAGAACACCGGGCCGTTGGCGGCTAGGACGACGCCCAGTGCGTCACTCGCGCCGACCTCGCGGAACGCCGCAATCAGCTCGCGCATGTGCGCCAGCGAGAGCGCGTTGCGCCGGGCCGGCTCGTTCATCGTGACGGTCACGTAGTCCCCGGCGCGCTCGACGGTGATGTGCTGGTAGTCGGTCATGCCCCCGAGTCTGCTCCGCCGCATGTCCGGGTCGAGAATCGATCCGAACCCGACCTCGCGGAGGTGCTGAGCGTGTACTACCCGCTGACCGTGCGTGACTTCCTCGACCGGGCCGATAGCGTCTACCCCGACCGCGTCGGGATCGTGGACGAGCCCAACCAGCCCGCCGCGTCGCTCGGCGAGCTGACCTACCGCCAGATCGCGGTGGACGCCCGCGCCCAGGCCGCCGCGCTCGACGCCCTCGGCGTCCCGGTGGGTGGCCGGGTCGCGATCATCTCCCAGAACTCCGCGCGGCTGTTCACCTCGTTCTTCGGCGTGTCCGGCTGGGGACGCGTGCTCGTCCCGGTCAACTTCCGGCTCTCGGCGCCGGAGGTGCAGTACATCGTCCGGCACA
>SCQZ01000494.1 GCA_004299665.1 Jatrophihabitans sp. | reverse complement strand
GCACCGCCGCGGGGGAGGCTGTCGGTCGGCGGGCTTCACGGCGCGCAGTAGGGCGGCGGCGGGGTGCCGTCGAGCGCCAGCGCCACCGCCGCCCGCGCCACCACCGGCCCGACGAGGTTGCCGGTGCCGCTGTAGCCGCCCGCGGCGACGACCCCGTCTCCGACCTGCGCGCACAGCGGCCTGCCGTCGGCGGTGAAGCCGACCGACGCGGCCCAGCGGTGGGTCACGTCGACCGGACCTGCTGCCATGCGTTGCGCGACGCCCTCGATCCATCGCTGCACTGCCGGGCTCGGATCGCGCTCGTGGGTCCACTCGGCGTCGGCGAACCGGTCCCGGCCGCCGCCGACCGCGAGCGCACCGCCGGGCAGCTGTTGCGCGTAGTCGTACCCCGAGCGGCAGTACACCGGACAAGGCAGCCGGTCCGCGACGGGCCCGGTGGCGAGCATCTGCAGCCGCGCGGTGCGGACCCGCCCCTGCAGCCGAGGCAGCAGAACCTCCAACCCCCCGTCGACGGCGACGACGACCACCGCTGCTGCAACAGATCCGTGCTCGGTGTCCACCCTGCCGTCCGCCACCCGCAGCACGCGCGTGTGTTCGTGCAGGACCGCCCGTGCGCCCAGCTCGCGGGCTGTCTCGATCACCCGGCGTGCGGGGTTCACGGCGGCATCACCCGGCAGGAACAGGCCGCGGCCGAGGGTGCCGTCGTACTCCTCGACCGCGATGCCGTGGGCGCGCAGCGCGGCCTCGTGCCGCCGGCAGTCCGCCAGTTCCCCCTCGTCCGGCTCCCCCGGCAGCCCCGCCAGGCGGATCGACCCGGCCCTGCGTACGACGCCGGGCCCGAGCCGCGCGGCGATCTCCTCCAGTTCGGCGAGCGTCGCGCGGTACAGACCGACCGCCGCCGCCTCGCCCCAGCGCCCGATCGCGTCGTGCAGGAAGGGGGCCGGACCGCCGAGCAGGAAGCCGCCGTTGCGCCCGGCCGCCCCCGCGCCGACCCGCCCGGCGTCGACCCCGACGACCTCCAGACCGCGGCCCGACAGTTCGCGGACGGCGGCCAGGCCCGAGGCCCCCAGGCCGACCACGCACGCATCGGCCCTCACGTCGCCGGCCAGCGGCGGCAGTCCGGGCCACGCGGCGACGGCGGGATCGTCGTCCCAGGCGACGCTCACAGGACCTTGGACAGGAACGCCTTCGTCCGCTCGTGCTGCGGGTTGGTCAGGACCTCGCGGGGGTTGCCGCTCTCGACGACCAGCCCGCCGTCCATGAATACGACCTCGTCGCCGACCTCGCGGGCGAACCCCATCTCGTGCGTCACGACGACCATCGTCATGCCGTCGCGGGCCAGTTGCTTCATCACGTCGAGGACCTCGCCCACCAGCTCCGGGTCGAGCGCCGATGTCGGCTCGTCGAAGAGCATGAGCTTGGGGTTCATCGCCAGCGCCCGGGCGATCGCGACGCGCTGCTTCTGGCCGCCGGACAGCTGCGACGGGTAGTGGTCGGCGCGGTCGGACAGCCCCACCTGTGCGAGCAGCCGCTGCGCAGCAGCCCGCACCTCGTCCTTGCGGACCTTCTTGACCCGGGTCGGCGCCTCCATGATGTTCTGCAGCGCCGTCATGTGCGGGAACAGGTTGAAGTGCTGGAAGACCATGCCGATCTCGGCACGCTTGCGGCACACCTCCGAGTCGCGCATCTCGTGCAGGCGCCCGCCGCGCTCGCGGTAGCCGACCAGCTCACCGTCCACCGACAGCCGGCCGGCGTTGATCTTCTCCAGGTGGTTGATGCAGCGCAGGAACGTCGTCTTGCCCGATCCGGACGGGCCGACCAGGACCATCACCTGGCCCGGTTCGACCCGCAGGTCGATGCCACGCAGCACGTGCAGCGCGCCGAAGCTCTTGTGGATGTTCTCGGCGAGGACCATCGGGGTGCCCGTCATCAGTGCTGCCCCCCCTGGACCCCGTGCCAGGTCGGCAGGTCCGCACCGGCGTCGACGGCGATCTCGGCCGGTGTAGGCGGGCGGCGCCGGACCAGACCCCGGAACTTCTGCCAGGGCGTCGGCGGCATCTGCCGTACCGCGCCGCGGGCGTAGTGACGCTCGATGTAGTACTGCCCGACCATGAGCACCGACGTCATGGCCAGGTACCAGATGCAGGCCACCAGGAGCATCGGCACGATCTGGTAGGTCCGCGCCGCGATGATGTACTGCGCGAAGTACAGCTCGCCGACCGCGGCGATGTAGGCCAGCGAGGTGTTCTTCAGCATCGAGATGACCTCGTTGCCGGTGGGCGGGATGATCACGCGCATGGCCTGGGGCAGGATGACCCGGCGCATCGTCAGGGCCCGGTTCATGCCGAGCGACGAGGCCGCCTCCATCTGGCCCTCCTCGACGGACAGGATGCCGGCCCGCACGATCTCCGCCATGTACGCGGCCTCGTTGAAGCCCAGGCCGATGCAGGCCGCGACCATCGGCACGATGAGGTTGTTCGCGCTGAAGTGCGTCACCTCGGGCCCGAACGGGACGCCGAGGGACAGTTGCGGGTACAGGTAGGAGATGCCCGAGTACCAGAACGCCAGCTGGACGAGCAGCGGCGTCCCGCGGAAGAACCACAGGTAGACCCAGCTCACGCCCGACAGGACCGGATTGACCGACAGCCGCATGACGGCCAGCAAGATGCCGCCCACGATGCCGATCGCCATGCCGATGGCGGTCAGTTCCAAGGTGGTGAGGACGCCCTGCAGGATCGGGCGGGCGAACAGGTAGTCGCCGACGACGCCCCAGCCGAAACGGGTCTGCAGGCTGTTGCCGCGCTTCACCCGCGCGAAGACGGCGGTGTGCACCATCATCGCGACGATCACGGCGATGATGGCGACCGCGACCCACCGGCCCGGGTGGCGGACCGGCACCGCCTTGATGTCCGGCGGCCGGGACACCGTCGTTCCGGCCGCCTCGTCCTGCGCGGTCATGTCTGCGCGGCGCGCCGGCTCAGCTCGTCGCCCCGTTGATCACCGGGTTGGTGATCGCGCCGTCCTGGATACCCCACTTGTCGAGGATCTTCATGTAGGTGCCGTTGCTGATCAGTTCCTTGAGCGCCGCCTGGACCGCCTTCGCCATGCCGTTGCCCTTGGGCAGCGCGATGCCGTACGGGGCAACCTCGAAGGCCTTGCCGGTGTTCTCGAACTGTCCGTTGGACTGCTTGACGATGTATTCGGCGACCTGGGAGTCGGCGAACCCGACGTCGGCGCGGCCGCTGGACACCGCGAGGTTGACCTCGTTCTGCGTCTGGAAGCTCAGCACGTTCACGCTGCACTTCTTGGCCTGGGTCTGGGCGTCGGTCTGCTCGGTGGTGCCGTTCTCGACCGCGACGCTGTGCCCGCACAGCGAGTCGAGGCCGTCGAACTTCTTGCCGCTGCCGGCCTTGACGTAGAAGCCCTCGCCGGCCTGGAAGTAGGTGACGAAGTCGACCGTCTTCTCCCGCTCCTTGGTGTCGGTGAAGGAGGACAGGCCGATGTCGTACTTGCCGCTCGACAGCCCGGGGATGATGTTGTCGAAGGTGACGTTCTGCAGGTCCGCCTTCATACCCAGCAGCGAGACGAGCGCGTTGGCCAGGTCGGCGTCGAACCCGACGATGGTGTGGCCGTCGGCGGCGATCGACTCGTCCGGCGGGTACGTCGCGTCCATCGCGAACACGAGTGTCCCCTTGGCCTTGATCGCGGCGGGCACGAGCGCCGCGGCCGCCGAGCCTCCGCTCGCGCCGGAGGACGTGTGCCCTCCGCTGCCGGTGCCGCCTCCGCTGCTGCCGCAGCCGGTCAGTGCCAGGGCGCACGCTGCGGCCGTCGCGGTGGCGGCCAGGAGTACGCGGGAACGTCGGAACACGGGTGGGCCTCCTCGTCGGGATTGTCGGCCACACCCTAGTCCCCCGCCCCCTGATCCATCACAGCCGCGGAGCGCGGCCGTCACGCCAGCGCCCGCTCGCTCTTGCCCAGGACCGTTATGCCCGATTCGGTCACGTGGTAGCGGGCCCGGTCGGCCTCCGCGTCCACGCCGATGTGCGCCCCGTCGGGCACGTCGACGCCCTTGTCGAGGATTGCGCGCCGCACCACCGCGCCGCGACCGATCCGGGTGCCGGGCATGATCACCGAGTCCTCGACGTACGCGCCGTTGTGGACGCGCACGTTGGGGGACAGCACGCTGTGTCGCACCGTCGCCCCGGAGATGATCGTCCCCGCCCCCACCAGGGACTCCATCGCGACGCCGCCCTCGACGAACTTCGCGGACGGCAGGTCCGGGTGGTGGGTGTAGATCGGCCAGTTCCGGTTGTACAGGTTGAAGATCGGGTGGACCGCGATCAGGTCGCGGTGCGCCTCGTAGTAGGCGTCCAGCGTTCCGACGTCGCGCCAGTAGCCGCGGTCCCGGTCCTCGGCCCCGGGCACGTCGTTGTCGGCGAAGTCGTACACGTACGCGACGCCCTGCTTCACCATCATGGGCATGATCGACCCGCCCATGTCGTGGACCGAGTCCTCGTCCTCGGCGTCCTGCTTGAGCGCGTCGAGCAGCACCTCGGTGCGGAAGACGTAGTTGCCCATCGAGGCGAACGTCTGGTCGGGGGCGTCCGGCAGTCCCGGCGGGTTCGGTGGCTTCTCGAGGAACTCCAGCACGCGGTGGTCGGTGTCCGCGTCGATGACGCCGAACGCCTTCGCCTCGGCGCGCGGCACCCGGATGCCCGCGACCGTCGCCCCGGCCCCCGAGTCGATGTGCTGCTGCACCATCTGGCGCGGGTCCATGCGGTACACGTGATCGGCGCCGAAGACGATGATGTGGTCCGGCATGTCGTCGTGGATCAGGTTCGAGGACTGCAAGATCGCGTCGGCGCTGCCGGTGTACCAGCGCGGGCCGAGCCGCTGCTGCGCCGGTACCGGGGTGATGTAGTTGCCGGTGAGCCCGGACATGTGCCACGTCTGGGAGATGTGCCGGTCCAGCGAGTGGGACTTGTACTGCGTCAGCACGCAGATGCGCAGGTAGCCGGCATTGACGAGGTTGGACAGGACGAAGTCGATCAGCCGGTAGTTGCCCCCGAACGGCACGGCCGGCTTCGCGCGGTCGGCGGTGAGGGGCCACAGCCGCTTGCCCTCGCCACCGGCGAGCACCATGCCGAGGACGCGGGGCTGCCGGGCCATGCTCCCAGCCTAGCCACGAAGCGCGTTAGCGTCTGCGGCGTGCGCATCGCGATGCTGACCCGGGAATACCCCCCCGACGTGTACGGCGGAGCCGGGGTCCACGTCGAGTTCCTCGTGCGCGAGTTGCGCCGCCTCGTGGCGGTGGACGTCCACTGCTTCGGCGCCCCGCGTCCCGGCGCGCACGCCTACGAGCCGCCGCCGTCGCTGTCGACCGCCAACGCCGCCCTGCGGACGCTGGCGGTCGACGTCGAGATCGCGGCGGCCGTCGCCGGGGCGGACCTGGTCCACTCCCACACCTGGTACGCCAACCTCGCCGGCGTCCTGGGCGGCGCCCTGCACGGCGTCCCCCACGTGCTCACCGCGCACTCGCTGGAGCCGCGCCGGCCGTGGAAGGCCGAGCAGCTCGGCGGCGGCTACCGGATCTCCACCTGGGCCGAACGGCAGGCGTACGAGACCGCGGACGCGGTGATCGCCGTCTCCGGCGGGATGCGTGCCGACCTGCTCGACGCCTACCCGTTCGTGGACCCGGCCCGGGTGCACGTGATCAGCAACGGCATCGACACCGCCCTGTACACGCCCGCCGCCGATCCGGGCGCGCTGGCGGCCGTCGGGCTGGATCCGGAGCGCCCTGTCGTGATCTTCGTGGGGCGGGTAACACGGCAGAAGGGTCTGCCGCACCTGCTGGCCGCCGCGCGCGAGTTCGACCCGGACGTCCAGTTGCTGCTGTGCGCCGGCGCGCCGGACACGCCCGAGCTCGCCGCGCAGACGACCGACGGGGTCGCCGAACTGGCGACATCTCGCTCCGGCGTCGTCTGGTTGCAGGAGATGCTGCCCCGGCCGCAGTTGCGAGCGCTGCTGGCCGCGGCCACCGTCTTCGTCTGCCCATCGGTCTACGAGCCGCTCGGCATCGTCAACCTCGAGGCGATGGCCTGCGGCACGGCGGTGGTGGCGAGCGCGGTCGGCGGCATCCCCGAGGTGGTGGACGACGCGGTCACCGGGCTGCTGGTCGGGTACGAGGGCGTCCCGGCGTCGCAGTTCGAGGCCGGCCTGGCGGCCGCGGTGAACCGGCTGTGCCGCGACCGCTCGCTGGCGGCCGCGATGGGACGCGCCGGACGCGCGCGGGCCGTGGCCGAGTTCGGGTGGGACGCGATCGCGGCGCGCACCGCGGACCTCTACGCGTCGCTACTGCGCTGACCGCCCGCTGCGCCGGGACCGGGGCCGGCCATGCCCGCGATCCACTCGGCGAGCAGCCGCGCCCCGAATCCGGTGGCCCCCCGGGGCAGGTCCGGATCGTGCTCGGGGGCGCGGGCGGGCCCGGCGATGTCCAGGTGCGCCCAGGGCAGGCCGCCGGTGAAGGGCTGCAGGAACAACGCGGCCGTGATCGCGCCCGGCGCCCCCGGATCGTTGACGGCATCGGCGATCGGGCTGTCCAACGTCGAGGTGTAGTCCGGCACCAGCGGCATGCGCCACAGCGGTTCGCCGGCGCGTTCCCCGGCCGCCCGTAGGGCGTCCGCCAGGGCGTCGTCGGTGGCGAACAGGCCACCCGTGCGCAACCCCAGGGCGATCTTGGCCGCCCCGGTCAGCGTGGCCGCGTCCACCATCACGCTCGGGCGCAGCCGGGCCGCGGCGTAGGCGAGCGCGTCGGCGAGCACCAGCCTGCCCTCGGCGTCGG
>SCQZ01000493.1 GCA_004299665.1 Jatrophihabitans sp. | reverse complement strand
AGCGATCCGACCGCGAGGTAGGAGAAGCCCATGACCAGCGCCGGCGGCACGTACGTCCACTGCGGGCCGTGGACGGAGATCAGCACCGCCAGCGCGACCACGGCGGCCACGTGCGCGGCGGATGCCGGCAGCAGGACCCGGCTCTGCCCGAACCGGTCGACCAGCCGGGCCAGCACCGGGCTGCCGACGCCGTTGGCGGCCACGTACATCCCGGCCAGGGCGCCCGCGAACGCGTAGTGGCCGGTGCGGGCCGAGACGATCAGCACGATGCCCACCGGGTAGATCGCGTACGGCATCTTCATCACGAAGCCGGCGCTGAAGAACGCGGCGGTGCCGGGCGCGCGGAACGCCGCGCGGTAGGTGTCCAGCATCGGGGTCAGAACCCCAACCGGTCGAGCTTCTTCGGGTCGCGCTGCCAGTCGGACTCGACCGCGACGTGCAGGTCCAGGTGGACCCGCGTGCCCACCAGTTCCTCGATGCCCGGCCGGGCGGCCGTGCCGATCTCGCGCAGCCGCGATCCGCGGTGCCCGATCACGATGCCCTTCTGACTGGGACGTTCGAGGTGGATCGTCGCGAACACGTCGGTGAGGTCGGCGCGCCCGTCCCGTGGCAGCACCTCCTCGACGGTCACCGCGATCGAGTGCGGCAGTTCGTCGCGCACCCCGGCAAGTGCGGCCTCGCGGATGAGCTCCGAGATCCGGGTGTCGGTGTCGGTGTCGGTGGCCACGTCCTGCGGGTACAGCCGCGGCCCCTCGGGCAGGTGCCCCACCAGCAGGTCGGCGAGCAGGTCGACCTGCTCGCCGGAGACTGCCGACACGGGCACGACGTCGGCGAAGTCGGCGAGGCCGGACACGGCGACCAGTTGTGCGGCGACCTGCTCGCGCGAGGCGGCATCGGTCTTCGTCACGATCGCCACGACCGGCGCCCGCACCGCCGCCAGTTCACCGGCGATGAAGCGGTCGCCGGGGCCGACCCGCTGGTCCGCGGGCACGCAGAACCCGACGACGTCGACGTCCGCCAGCGTCGCGCGCACCACGTCGTTGAGTCGTTGCCCGAGCAGCGTCCGCGGGCGGTGCAGCCCGGGGGTGTCGACCAGCACGAGTTGGCCGCGCGGGCGGTTCACGATGCCGCGCACCGCGTGCCGGGTCGTCTGCGGCTTGTCGCTGGTGATCACGATCTTGGTGCCGACCAGCGCGTTCGTCAGCGTCGACTTGCCGGCGTTCGGGCGCCCCACGAAGCACGCGAACCCGGACCGGAACTCCACCGGCCCATCCTCCCAGACGGCGGCACCCAGGGCGGGCCGTCAGGGGCCGGCTCGGTGGATCACGGCCGCGGGCGCGACGTCCCGCACCGCGAGGGCACCCACCTCGTCCCCGGGGTCGTCGCCGAACACGACGGCCGCCTCCAGGCCGGGCGCTCCGGAGGACACCGCCATCGCCACCGCGACCTGCAGCGCGGACAGGTGCAGCGAGGGCAGCTCGACGGTGGCCGCGACGTACGTACGCCCGTCGCTGTCGCGCACCGCCGCCCCCTGCGCTGCCCGGGTGCGCGCGCGGGCGGATCGCGCCAGGGTGAGCAGCTTGGCGTCCTCGGGACCCAGGTCAGTCACGCTCGGCCTCCTCCTGTGTGTCGCCGTCGTCGGCCGGCGGCAGCCGCCTGACGAGCACGGTGTCGATGCGGTTGCGCCGCCCCCCGGCATTCTCCGCGGTCAGCTCGAGGCCGTGGACGACGGTCGAGGCCCCGGGGATCGGGACGCGCCCCAGCGACTCGGCGAGCAGCCCACCCACCGTCTCGACGTCGTCGCGGTCCGGGAAGGTGGTGCCGAACAGCTCGGCGAGGTCCTCGACCGCGAGCCGGGCGCTGACGCGCGCCGTGTCCTGGTCGAGTTGCTCGATCGGCGGCCGCTCGACGTCGTACTCGTCGGTGATCTCCCCGACGATCTCCTCGATGATGTCCTCGATCGTGACCAGCCCGGCGGTGCCGCCGTACTCGTCGATGACGATCGCAATATGGGTCCGCGCCGCCTGCATCTCGCGCAGCAGCTCGTCGGCCGACTTCGACTCGGGGACGAACGTCGCGGGGCGCATCACCTCCCCGACGGGTGTCCCCCGCGCGCGCTCCGCGTCCTGGGCGCGCCGGGCGAGGTCCTTGAGGTACACGACGCCGACGACGTCGTCGACGTTCTCACCGGTGACCGGGATGCGGGAGAAGCCGCTGCGCAGCGCCAGGGCCAACGCCTGCGGCACCGTCTTGCTGCGCTCGATCGACACGACGTCGGTGCGCGGCACCATCACCTCGCGGGCGATGGTGTCGCCGAGCTGGAAGACGGACTGGATCATCTGCCGCTCGCCGTGCTCGACGACGCCGCGCTCCTCGGCCATGTCGACGAGTTCGCGCAACTCGACCTCAGAGGCGAAAGGCCCGTCGCGAAAACCCCGCCCCGGTGTGATCGCGTTGCCGAGCAGGGTGAGCAGCGCGGCCAGCGGGTTGAACAGCCGGCCCACCAGCCGCACGGCCGAGGCGCTCGCCAGCGCGACCGCGTTCGGGTGCTGCCGCCCGACCGTGCGCGGCCCGACGCCTATGACGGCGTACGCGATCACCACCATGATCACGATGGTGATCGCCGGGACCGGCCAGTGGGTGCCGAACTGCGACCGCGCGACGATCGTGGCCAGGACGGTCGCCGTCAGCTCGCAACTGACCCGCAGCATCAGCAGCAGGTTCGTGTAGCGCGCGCGGTCGGCGACGATCGCGTGCAACGGGACGGCACCGCGGCGCTCCTCGCGCACGAACTCCTCGACGCGCGCCACCGACACGCGGGCAAGCGCGGCGTCGACGCACGCCAGCAGCCCGCCGACCGGTACCAGGCAGATCGCCACGACGAGCGCGACGACGTCCGCGGAGTCCATCGGGGCGCTACCGGGCGATGTCGCGCTGCTCGCCCGCGGTGCCCGGGCGGGGCGCGCGGATCGGCCCGACGCCGCTGCGCCGGCTCCACTCCCCCACGAGCCGCGCCTGCAGGTCGAACATCTCGCGTTCCTCGTCCGGCTCCGCGTGGTCGTAGCCGAGCAGGTGCAAGATTCCGTGGGTGCACAGCAGGTGCATCTCGGCGGTGAGCGTGTGGCCCGCCGAACTGGCCTGGTCGGCGGCCACCGCCGGGCACAGCACCACGTCTCCGAGCATCGGCTCCAGCGGCACCGACGCCCCGGCCGGCGAGGCGCTCGGGTCGAAGCGCTCCGTCGGGCCCTCGGGGCCGTCCATGGGGAATGCCATGACGTCCGTCGCGCCGGGGAGGTCCATCCACTGCTGGTGCAGCGCCGCCATCGCCTCGGGGTCGAGCAGCACCAGCGAGAGGTCCGCGAGCGGGTCGATCTCCATCGCGTCCAGCACGAAGCGGCTCAGCGCGACGAGTCCGGCCTCGTCGATCTCGGCGCCGGACTCGTTGTTCACCTCGATGGTCATCTGGTCTGCCGGCGGTGCGGATCGGCCGCCGCGTCGTACCTGGCGTACGCGTCGACGATCTCCCCGACCAGCCGGTGGCGCACGACGTCGGTCGAGGTCAGGTTGGCGAAGTGGACGTCGTCCAGGTCGCCGAGGATGTGGCGGACGACCTTCAGGCCGCTGCCGTGTTCCCCGGGCAGGTCGACCTGGGTCACG
>SCQZ01000492.1 GCA_004299665.1 Jatrophihabitans sp. | reverse complement strand
CGGCGGGGCGCTCGCCCTCAACCTCGTCACCCGGCATCCCGACCGGGTGCGCCGGATCGTGCTCATGGGCAGCGCCGGGGTGCCCTTCGACCTCACCGCGGGCCTCGACGCGGTGTGGGGGTTCGAGCCCTCCCCGGCCGCCATGCGCACCCTGCTGGACGTCTTCGCGTACGACCGATCGCTGGTCACCGACGACCTCGCGCGGCTCCGCCTGGCCGCCGCCACCCGCCCGGGCGTGCAGGAGGCGTACCGCTGCATGTTCCCCGCCCCCCGGCAGGCCGCCGTCGACGCCCTGGTCGTCGACGAGGCCCTGCTGCGCGCGGTGCCGCACGAGACGCTGATCGTGCACGGCCGTGACGACCGCGTCATCCCGCCCGCCACCTCCCTGCGGCTGCTCGAACTCCTCGACCGCTCCCGGCTGCACATGTTCGGGCGCTGCGGGCACTGGGTCCAGATCGAGCATGCGCGGGAGTTCAACCGCCTCCTGGTCGACTTCCTCTCCGGCTGAGCGTGCCCCCGGACCGCCCCCCGGTCACCCCAGCGGCCCGGACGGCGGGTGGCAGCGGGTCCGAGGTCGGACACGCCACCGCCACCGCCGTCCGGCACGCGGACATCGAAGCCGGCCTCAGGCCTGGGAGACCTCGGGGCTGTCGACCGCGGGCGGCGGCGACGGCGGCCCGAACGGCCAGCGACCCCAGATCGCGTAGTGCACGATGACGAAGGTGGCGATCAGGTCCAGCGCGCCGCCCGCGACCCAGAGGTTCATCGGGTACTCGTTCCAGACCTGGACCGCGTTCCCGACCGCGCGCAGCGCGTAGTACAGCACGACGGTCAGCACGGCCGCGCTGACGAGCAGTCCGATGCGGTTCGCGGTCGGATTGGGTCCGCGGAACGGCCAGGTCTCGAACAGCATCGCCTGCAGCAGTACGGCCGCCGAGACGCACCCGCCGACCGCGGCGATCGTCGGGATGTCCCAGCCGAATCCGGCCTGGAACAGCCAGTACGTGAGCCATCCGCCGCCGACTGTCACGACGTTGGCGACGAGCAACCGGGTGACGAGGCTGGGTATGCGGGAGAACGGCCAGCCGTTGAGCAAGATGCCGAGAACGACCTGCCAGATCACGACGCACAGCAGCCAGCCGACGAGATCGAGGGCGTTGACCGGCCCTCCGGGGTTGCGCAGGCCGATCGCTGCCCGAGCCGGCGCGGGCACGAAATCCCAGTTGGCGACGGTCAGGTAGACCAGCAGCCCGATGCCCCAGGACAGTGCGAACGCCACGAGCCCGCCGGTGCGTCCGGGCAGTCGTCGCAGCGGTTCCAGGCCGCACACGAAGGTCAGTTGCAGCATGGCGACGAAGACGGTTCCGCCGAGGACGAACCCGAACGGGAAGATCGCGAATGTCCCCTTGGCGAGATCCGGGGCGGTCGCGAACAGGCCGCCGCCGTCGACCTTGCCGGTGACCGCCTGGCTGACGAGGGCCAGGACGAGGGCGGCGCCGACCAGCACGGCGGTGGCGACGAGTCCGCCGCCGAGGCGGCCGAGGCGCGCGAACGGCCAGCCCTGCCACCACACTGCAAGAAGAACAAGCACCGGCAAGGCAAAGACCACCAGGGCGATCGCGGTTTGCAGTGAGGTCTGCGCGCCGGGTACCAACCCGACCAGCGCCCAGACGGCGCCGACCACGAGCAGGCCGGCCAGACCGACGTACGGCTGGCTCCCTGATCGGACAGCCGTGCCGGCTGTCGGCGCGGGGTGCGTTGGGGTCGACGGTGGAGTCGACGGCGGAGCCAGATCGCGTGCGGTCACTGATGTCGTCCTTTCACTGGGGTACACGGACCCGAGGGGGTCGGGACTCGAACAGCAGGACCGCGGCGCTGCGGACGGGACCGTCGAGCGGCACGACGGTAGAGGCCCGGTGACCCTGATCACACGGGTGGTTCCGCGCACCGGAACATTTCGGTGTGGCGGCGGGCGGACATGCCGGGTTGCGGATGACTGGCGGCCGAGGCGGCGCGCCGGCACGACGCGCCGCGGTGATCCGGTGTCGATCCTGCGGGCACGCGGGCCCGAGTCCCACCGCGGGTTACGGCTCCCGGCCGAGCCCGGCGACGAGGGCATCGGCGAAGTCGAGGCCACGACGGCCGGCGGCGACGCCCTGCGACCGCGTCAGATCTCGGCCATCTCGTGCGGCGGGGCCTCCGGGGCGTCGCTGCGCCTGACGGCCTCCGGCGGCTCGACGGACAGCCGCGGCGTGATCTTGTCCAGCCACCTCGGGAAGTACCAGTTCGCCCGTCCGAACAGGTGCATCAGCGAGGGCACGAGCATCGTGCGCAGGATGAACGCGTCGAGGAACACCGCCGACGCCAGCCCGGTCCCGAAGATCTTGATCGGTCTGCCGGGCGTGAGCAGGAAGCCGAGGAACACCGCGATCATGATGAGCGCCGCGGCCGTGATGATGCCGCCGGTCTCGGCCTGGCCGACGGTGACGGTCCGCTCGTTGTCCCGGGTGTGGACCCACTCCTCGTGCATGCGGCTGACGAGGAACACCTGGTAGTCCATGGACAGGCCGAACAGGATCGCGAACAGCATCACGGGGATCCAGGCGTCGATCGGCCCGCCGGGACCGGCGCCCATCGCGTCGGACAACCACCCGAACTGGAAGATCGCCACGACCAGCCCGAACGTGGCCGCTGCGGCGAGCAGGTTCATCACGGCCGCCGTCAGCGGGATCACCAGGCTGCGGAACGCGATCAGCAACAGCAGGAACGACAACCCGACGACGACCGCGATGAACAGCGGCATCTTGCGGGCGAGCACCGTGGCGAAGTCGACGTTGATGGCCGTCGCGCCGTACAGGTAGACGTGGTTGGACGAATCCCGGTACAGCGGCGGCAGGACGTCGGCGCGCATGTGCCGCACGAGTTGGTAGGTCTTCTCCGACTCCGGCGACGTCGTCGTCTTGAACGCCACCATGGCCACCCGGTCGGTCAGCGGCACCGGTCCCAGGCTGGTCCGGTCGACGCCGGGCACGTCCGCGATGGCCCGCGACAGCCGCTGCAGGTACGCCGGATCCGCGGCGCCGGGGCCGCTGACGACCGCCTCCAGGGTCGAGTTGTACCCGACGCCGAAGGCAGAGCTGATCAGGTCGTAGCCGGTACGGGTGGTCGAACCCTTCGGGTCGCTGCCCTGGTCGCTGGCGCCCAGTTGCATGGAGAAGAACGGGATGGCCAGCGCGATCATCACGGCAGCGGACGCCACCGCGACCACGACACGGCGCCGCCCGATGAACGCCGACCAGCGCGCCCAGAACCCGACCGGCCGGTCGTCGATGAACCGCCCCGCCCGGACGGCGGCGCGCTGGCGCCGGGGCAGCACCTTCAACCCGAACAGGCTCAGCAGCGCCGGCAGCAGGGTCAGCGACGCGGCCATCGTGAAGGCGACCGCCAGCGCCGTGGCCACCGCCATCCCGTTGAAGAAGCTCACGCCGAGCGCGACGAGCCCCAGGATGGCGATGCACACCGTGGTGCCGGCGAAGAGCACGGCCCGGCCGGAGGTGTTGATGGCCGTCACGATCGACTCGGCCGTCGGCATGCCGCGACGCAGGTTGCGCCGGTGCCGCGTCACGATGAACAGCGCGTAGTCGACGCCGACGCCGATCACCATCAACTCCGCCAGGTACGGCGTGATGTTCGAGACGTTGACGGCGTGGCTCAGCATGTAGATCACGCCGAGACCGCCGACGAGCGCGACGACGGCGCTGGCCAGTGGCAGCGCCGTCGCCGCGACGGTGCGGAAGACCAGGGCCAGGATGATCAGCGCCGCGAGGAAGCCGAACATCACCGAGGTGCCCGAGCCTTCGCTCTGACCGATGCCGGCGAAGGCGTTGCCGGTGAAATAGACCTGCAACGAGGTGCCGTTGAGCGATTTCAGCGAGTCGTAGACGCCCTTGAACTGGGACGGGTCGAAATGACCCGCCTGCCAGGTGATCACGACCAGCGCGGTGGTCGCGCCGCGGTCGGAGTTGAGCAGCGTGGGGTTCCCGGCCGTGGCGACACCGGGCCGCGAGCAGTCGATCCCGTGCCACGGTGTCGCGATGAGCGTCACCCGGTCACCGGACGTGCACAGCCTGGCCAGCGCCAGCGCGAGCGCGGGGGGTTCGGAGGTGAACGGGGCGCCGCCGGTGTTGCGCACGACCACGGTGCCCGACATCCCGTTCTGGTTGTCCAGGCCCGCCTGCTTGAGCAACTGCGCCACGGACGCCGTCTCGGTGTGCGGAAGGCTGAACGTGTCCTTGTAGGACGCTCCCCCCATCGCACCCGCGACACCTTGCAGGACGACGATCAGCACGATCCACCCGGCGATCACGAACCAGCGACGGCGGATGGCGAACTCGGCGATGGTCTTCAAGGATCCCTCTCCCAGGTCGGGCGCGTCATGGCCGATCGATACGGACGAGCGAGGCGCAACGATGGCCTCCCGCGGCGCGGACACCCGCCGGGTCGTCGCGCCCACCATCGAACACCGCGGGGCGCGGGCGCCGCAAACGAGTTTGGCCCCCGGCGGCCGGGGTCGCCCGCGCCGGCTGACAACCGTCGCGCGGCCTCGTAAACTGGCCCCACCGGCTATTGATTACTGCTCAATAAGGGGTGGGCCAGATGGCTGACTTCGACGTGATCGTCATCGGCTCCGGCTTCGGCGGCAGCGTCACCGCCCTGCGCCTGACGGAGAAGGGGTATCGCGTCGCGGTGATCGAGGCCGGTCGCCGTTTCACCGCGCAGAGCATGCCGAAGAACTCCTGGCACGTGCGCGACTTCCTGTGGGCGCCGCGGCTGGGCTGCACCGGCATGCAGCGCATCCACGTCCTCAAGGACTGCGTGATCCTGGCCGGCGCGGGCGTCGGCGGCGGCTCGCTGAACTACGCCAACACCCTCTACGAGCCACTGGACCCGTTCTACGAGGATCCGCAGTGGGCGCACATCACCGACTGGCGCGACGAACTCGCCCCGCACTACGACCAGGCCAAGCGCATGCTCGGCGTCGTCGTCAACCCGACGATGACGCCCAGCGACGTGGAGATGCGGCGGCTGGCGGAGCAGTTCGGCAAGGCCGACACGTTCCACATGACGCCGGTGGGCGTCTTCTTCGGCCGCGACGGCAAGCAGGAGCCGGGCACGACGGTCGAGGACCCGTTCTTCGGCGGCGTCGGCCCCGAGCGCACCGGCTGCATCCAGTGCGGCGAGTGCATGACCGGTTGCCGACACGGGGCGAAGAACACCCTGAACACCAACTACCTCGCACTCGCCGAGCGAGCGGGTGCGCAGGTCCTCCCGCTGACCACCGTCACCGGGGTGCGCCCACTGGACGGCGGCGGTCACGGGCGCGGCGCCGGGGGCGGCTACGCGGTCGACACCGTCCGCACCGGGCGGTGGTTCGGGCGCGGGCCGGACCGGACCTTCACCGCCGACCAGGTCGTCTTCGCCGCCGGGACCTACAACACCCAGAAGCTGTTGCACGCCATGCGCGACACCACGCTCCCGCGCATCAGCGCGCGGCTGGGGTATCTGACACGCACCAACTCCGAGGCCCTGCTGGGCGTGCGGATGACCAAGCCCCGGCACGACTACACCCAGGGCGTCGCCATCACCTCGTCCTGGCACCCGGACGAGCACACCCACATCGAACCGGTCCGGTACGGCAAGGGCAGCAACGCGATGGGAATGCTGAACACGATCATGACCGACGGCGGCACCCGGCGCCGGCGCTGGCTGCAGTTCCTCGTCGCGCTGCTGAAGAACCCATTGCTGGTCCGCATGCTGGTCCCCCGCAAGTGGTCCGAGCGCGTGATCATCCTGCTGGTGATGCAGGCGGTGAACAACTCCATCACCGTCGTCCGTACGCGCGGCAGGTGGGGACGGCGCCGCATGACCAGCCGGCAGGGCGACGGCGAACCCAACCCGACCTGGATCCCGGTCGCGAACCAGGCGGCCGCGCAACTGGCGCAGAACGTCGACGGTATGGCCGGGGGCGTCTGGGGCGACCTGATGAACATCCCCATGACCGCGCACTTCATCGGTGGCTGCGCGATCGGGGACTCTCCGGCGACCGGTGTCATCGACCCGTACCACCGCCTGTACGGCTACGAGGGGCTGCACGTGGTGGACGGTTCGGCGCTGTCGGCGAACCTCGGCGTCAACCCCTCGCTCTCGATCACCGCACAGGCCGAGCGGGCGATGTCGCTGTGGCCGAACAAGGGCGAGGCGGATCTGCGCCCGGCGATCGGCGCGCCGTACGAGCGCCTCGATGCGGTCGCCCCGGCACACCCGGTGGTCCCGGGCGGCGCGATCGGTGCGCTGCGGCCCGTCCCGATCGGCATGCCCGCGACCCGCAACCCGCGATCGGCCTGACCGCCGGCTCCGTGCGGGAGGCCGGCAGGACACGTCACGCCGTCACCAAGAGCCGCCCCGGTCGTTGTTAGCGGCAGAGTCCCCCCGCCCTGCGGCTGGATGACAGCTGTGTAGATCGTCAGGGTGGGGCGATCGTTTCCCGTGAA
>SCQZ01000491.1 GCA_004299665.1 Jatrophihabitans sp. | reverse complement strand
ACGACCGGGGCCGGCCCGGCGGGCGCCGGTTCCGCGCGCGCCGCGGCGCGGGCCGCTTCGGTCGCCTCCTGCTCGGCGGTGGTTCGCTGGGTCATGGCACCTGTTCTCGGGGCGGGTGGGACGATCGCCGGCTACGCGCGCTGGGTCTGCACGTCCTCTTCTTCCTCGGGGGTCTCGCGTTGCGCCGCCGGGGCCGGTTCTGCCATCACGCGCTCGGCGTTCTCGCTGGCGGCGCGTTCGAAGCGATCCCCCGGATCGCTGACGCTCACGCCGTCGCTGGTCGGGGTCCCGTCGACCGGGCCGCTGCGCTGCTGCACCACATGGGTCAGTTCGTGCGCGAGCGTCGTGCGCCCCTGCGGCGAGGACGGGTCGAAGCCCCCCTGCCGGAACACGATGTCCGAGCCGACGGTGTACGCGTGCGCGCCGACCGCCTCGGCGGAGCGGCCCGCGGCGGCGTCGGTGTGGACCCGCACGTCGGAGAAGTCGGCCCCGAGGCGCGCCTCCATGTCCGTGCGGGTCGCCGTGTCGAGCGCCTGTCCGCCGCTGCCCACGACGTCCAGCACCGGCGAGCGCTCCTCGGCGAGCGCGGCCGTGCCGGCGTTGCCGACGGCCCGTTGCAGGTGCATCATGCCGGCCGATCCCAGCACGTCCGCTCGCTGCGCCGCCGCCGCCTCGAACAGCGCCGCCTCCGGGCGCCCGTCCGCAGGACGTGCGGGACCGGGGCGAAGGGCGGCCTCCCCACGGGCGTCCGTGCTGCGTTCGTGCATGGCACACCTCCACTGCTCCTGGGACCGCACGCTGCCACGGCGGCGCCGGCCGGGGCAGGACCGCGGGCGGCGCACCATCGCGCACACTCGCCTGCCCGGACGGGCAGCTACCCCATCGGGTCGCCGCGCGGGGTGACGAAGTCTCCGAGGTTGTCCGGCAGCGGCGGCGGTGGCGTCGCCGGATCGCGCAGCCCGCCGTCGACGAGGCCGGGCTGGGCGGCGCGCGCGACCTTGCTGTTGAACGAGTCGACGACGCCCGGGAAGATCTGCGTGCGGCACAGGTCGTGCAGGACGTCCTCGTGCCAGTCCTGCAACGGCACGCCGTGGCCGCCCTCGCCGCCCACCCAGACCTGCGTCGGCCACAGGGCGGCGATCTTGTCGACGGTCCGGTCGGTCACGCCGGTGCCGATCAGGTCCTCGATCGCCTGGTGGGAGGCCTGCGCCGCCTCGGCGGCGACGCGCGCGCCGAGCGCGCCGGACTCGGTGAGCAACGTGTTGTCGCCGCCGACGGTCATCCGGTCGCCGCGGTCGTTGACGACCGTCAGCCCGCGCTTGTTGAGGTAGTCGTGCGTCTCGCCGGCCGCGAGTTGCAGGAAGGAGCTGTTCAGGAACTTCAGGTAGGCCTGGTAGTTCTGCTCCCGGGTACGCCCGGGGGTCGCGACGACCCCGGAACCCGCGACCCGCCCCTCGTGGCTGTCGCGCTCCCACGCGGTCTGCGGGTCGGTCGGCGTATCACCGAGCATGGCGTCCATCGCCGGGGTCCCGGCCGAGAGCGGCGGGTGGTACAGCCCCTGGCCGGCCAGGTTCGGCTGGGCCGCGGTGCCCATCGAGGACATGACGTCGTCGTCGGGCATGCCGTACCAGGGCTTCGTGTCGTCTCCCCACCACATCCGCCCGATCAGGTCCCACCACTTCGAACTGAGCCCGTTGACGTAGTCGACGAACCACTGCATCACCAGCGTCTTGTTGATCAGGTGCCCGGCGGCGAACGAGTCCTGCAGGAAATGGTCCCCGTAGCCGTTCTTCAGCCATGCCTGGCGCAGGTTCTCGTCCTGCGTGGTGTCGACGCTGTCCAGCGCCACCTGCTCGTGCTTGCCGCGGTGGAACGCCAGCGCGTGGTCGCCCGCCTCCTCGTGGAACCGGGCCCACCGGTGCCAGCTCTCGGGGGCGAAGTGGCAGGCGTTGCGCTCGACCATCCCGAAGTACCGGTCGGCGCCCAAAGAGGCGGTGGCGCTGTCCATCGCCTTCTCGATGCCGACCGACTCGCTGAACTCGTAGACGCCGGACTCCGCCTCGCCGGCGAAGGGCGACTCGCCGTAGAGGCCGTACATCTTGAAGCACTGCGCCGCGCTGAGCCGGCGCATGCGCTGTACCACCGGCTCCACCACGTCACGGGGCAGGTCGTCGACGTCGGCCGGCAGGTAGTCGGCCATCGAGCTCAACTCGCCGTAGCTGAGCCACAGCCCCGACCCGCGCAGCTTCACCCAGCGCACGTCGGGGAACGCGGTCCGCGGGTCGGCGAGCGCGTCGCCCGAGAAGAAGTTCGCCTGCCGCGCCAGTTCGAACAGCAGGTGGCTGCGGGCGGACCGGTCCACCGCCGCGTTGCTCAACTGGCCCGGCGGTGTGTTGCCGAGCAGGGTGTGCTCGAACGAGGCGTGCCGCTGGACCACCGGTGCGCGCGGGCGCGGGTGGGCCCGCCCGCCGAGGCACCGGTCGCGCCGGGGTCCGATCATGGCCGTCGCCGCCCGGTTCCCCACGGTGCGCTGCACCTGCAGCAGCGCGGCCGGTGTGAGCGGCCGGCCGGGCCGCGCCACGCGAGCCGGGCCCGCAACCGTGGCCGCGGTGGGCAGGGCGCGGGACGCCGCCGGCGTGCGTTCGGTCGCCCTCATCAGCCCTCCCGTGCCGGCCCGGTTACGCGATCAGCTCGTAGTACGGGCCGAACTCGGCCTGCAGGCACAGCCGCCCGAGCTTGCGGTACTCCCGCTGCACGGCGGTGATCACGTGTGCCATCGTGATCGGGCCGTCGTCCTCGGCGGCCAGGTACGCCGCGGTCACACAGGCCGCGCGGATCGCGCCACCGGCCAGGTCGAAGGCGCCCGCGCAGAACCCGAGGTCCAGGCGCGGGGCGCGCCCGACCGTCGCGCCGAGGCAGCGGTCCCAGAGCAGCCGGCGGTGGTGCTCGTCCGGCAGCGGGAAGTCGACCAGGACGTCCAGGCGCCGCGTGAATGCCTCGTCGATGTTGGCGCGCAGGTTGGTGGCCAGGATGACGAGCCCGTCGAAGGACTCCATGCGCTGCAGCAGGTAGGCGCTCTCGACGTTGGCGTAGCGGTCGTGCGCGTCGCGCACCTCGGAGCGCTTGCCGAACACCGCGTCCGCCTCGTCGAACAGCAGGACGCCGTTGACGCCGGAGGCGGCGGTGAAGATCCGCTCCAGGTTCTTCTCGGTCTCGCCGACGTACTTGTCGACGACGGTGGCGAGGTCGACGACGTACAGGTCCAGGCCGAGCGAGGCGGCGATCACCTCGGCCGACATCGTCTTGCCGGTGCCCGAGTCGCCGGCGAACAGCGCCGCGACGCCCATCCCGCGGCCGCCGCCGGGACGCATCCCCCACTCGCCGAGCACCCGCTCGCGGTGCCGGGCCCGCAGCGCCACCTCCTCCAGTGCCGTGCGCGTGGGCGCCGGCAGCACCAGGTCCGACCAGCCGACCGCCGGCTCGATGCGCCGGGCCAGGCGCTGCAGGGCCGAGCCGTTCTCGCTGCGCGCGCCCGCCTGCAGGTGCGCGGCGGTGATCGGTTCCCCGGGCGCGAGGCGTGCCTGCAGCACCGCGGCGGCGGCCGCGCGCGACACCTGCTCCGGTCGCAGCAGGAACTGCTGCGTGGCACGGCCGCGGTCCGGCCCGTGCCCGCCGGGCGGGCCACCGGCCGCGGCCAGCGCGGACTGCCACAGCGCGGCGCGCTCGCCCGGGGTGCTGGGCGGCACGTCGACCAGCAGCGGCCGGCGGCGCGACCAGGCCGGGTCCCACGGCTGCTCGCCGACCAGCAACACCGGGCACGGATCGGCGGTCAGCGCCTCCGCCAGGTGAGCGGGCAGTCCGGCCGGCGGCACCGGAACGACGATCAGCCCCGCCCCTGTCAGGCGGGCCTCCCGCGCGGCCGCGCGGGCCACGACCGCGGCGTCGGGTGCGGCAGCGAGCCGCGCGAGGTCTACCCCGAGCGCGCCGAGCCCCACGGCCGCGAGCGCCCGCGCGGCCAGGACCTGGCCGGACCCGGTCGGTGGTTCGCGCAGGTAGCAGAACGCCACCCCGGCGGCGAGCGCGCCCGCCAGGTGCGACGGGTCGCCCCACACGAGGTCCGGCACCTGCACGAGCACCTCGGCGAGCAGCCGGTCCGGGGCGTCGTGGCCGAGCAGGTGCGCGACGACCCGGTCGGGCACCCGCACCGCGCGCGAGGCGAACGGCCGCTCGGGGTCGTCGACCTCGACCAGGCCGCCCCGCAGCAGCGGCCCGTCCACCAGTCGCGCCCGCGCCGCGGCGCCGGCAACCGGCAGCCCGCACAGCGCGAGCGCGACGGCGACGGACGGCCGGCGCCGGGTCACGTCGTCGTTGAGGTAGCCGAAGAACTGCTCGAAACGGGGATCGACGTCGCCGGCGAGGGCGGTGAGCAGCAGTTCCACGTCGAGCGGGTCCAGGCCGAAGCGCTCCGCGACCGCGGCGAGCCGCCCGGTCGGCGCGGCGGGTGAGGGGAGCGGCACCGGCGGGACCGGCGGCTGCGCGAGCAGCCGGTCGATCGCCTCGTCCGACAGGTACAGCCCGCGGAACGGGTCGTCGGGCTGCGGGTCGTCCGCGCGCCGGGCGGCGACCAGGTGGCGGATGCGCCGCTCCACCTCCCGCACCCGCGCGAGCAGGTCGGCCAGCCCGTCGCCGGTCACGGGGGCGTCCCGCCGGACGTGCGCCGGCGCGGCCGCCGCCCGCCCGGGCTCAGTGTCAGGCCGTCCCCGCCGCCGGCGGCTGCCGCGGCCGCGGGCGGCACGTGGAGCTGACGCCGGTCGTCGGCGCCGCCGTCGATCGTGTCGATCATGGCGACGACCATGCCCTCCTGCACCGGCGGACCGGCCGGTTCGGCGATCCCCGCGCCCATCGGCACGATGACCACCAGGTCCAGGGACGGTTTGAGCTCGCCCCCCAGCGCGGTCCACACGTCGGCGAACGCGCGGTCCTCCGGCGGCGGCAGGCCGACCGTCAGCGGCACGACCAGCCCCGCGTCGGTGATCGCACCGGGCACGACGTGGGGCGGCAGCGCGTCGTAGCGCAGGAGGCAGGTGAGCAGCCCGGCCAGCAGCCGGTGCTCGTCCTCCGGGCGCTGCGTCCACGCCGTCAGCAGGTAGGACATCTTGAAGAACCGCGGCGGCCCGACCCGCGAGACCGTTCCGCCGTCGGCGCGCACCTCCCGCCTGCCGACGGACCGCATGCGCAGGTCCTCGCGCAGGTCGTACAGGTACAGGTTCACGGTCGGGGCGTTGCGGCGCGCCGCCCAGTCCTTGGTGGGGGCGTCCAGCACCACGTCGACGTCGCCGGCCCCGTCCAGCGCCTCGGCCCGGATCAGGGTGCGCAGCGCCTCGTCGATCTGCGAGATCACCGGATCAGCCCCGCCCCAGGAAGCCCGGCGGCGCCTCGGTGCGCGGGACGACGAGCATGGTGGCCTGCACCGGGCTGAACTTGCCGCCCACGCTCGTCGCCACGATCACGCGGGGGCCGAGGACGTCGCGGCCCACGACCAGCATGGGGGCGTTGAGCGTGCCGTCGGCGGCGACGGTGAAGGGCCCGCCGTAGGTCGTGATGCCGGGCTGCCAGGCCAATGTGACCGGCGCGCCCGGCGGGAAGTCCTGCCCGTACGCGAGGGCGACGAAACCCGGCATCTGCACGCCGGGCAGCACCTGCACCCGGGGCTGGCGGACCGGCAGCGCCGCCGTGGCGCTGTTGTTGGCGGGCACCGGGTCCGGCAGCGGCGAGCCCACCGTCGCGGTGATCGTCGCCGCGTACCCCTGTGCCGGGTTCCCGACCGGTTGCGGCAGCAGGTTCACGACGAACGACGCGGAGCCGCCCGCGGCCAGGGTGCCGATGGCGCACGGCGTGCCGCCGGCCAGGCACGCCGGCGTGCCGCTCGGCTGCAGGGCGGCGGTGAACCCCGCCTGCAGCGTGACGGGCGCGGCCTGCGGGCCGAGGTTGCGCACGGTGATCGTCGCGGTCATCGGCCCGCCGACGTAGCCGACCGGCTGCGACACCGTGACGGTGACGGCGACGTCCGCGCTGGGCGGTGTCCGCACCGGCTCGACGTTCGGCGCGGTCTCCGGCTGCGGGCCTTGCGCCACGGTCCGCAGCCCGGTGCCGTCCGGGTGGACCGCGTAGATGCCGCTGTTGTCCGGTTGCCCGGCGGGCTGGCCGGCGAAGACGATCTCGGAGCCGTCCGCGGTCCAGGCCGGGTCGGTGGCGGCGCTCAGGGCGGCCCGGCTGGGCATCGGCGTCCCGCCGGTGCCGGACACGTAGTCGCCGTCGTAGCCGGTCACCGCGGTGAGGGTCGCGGCCGTCTCGGGCACCTGCACGACGCCACCGACCGCGGTGAGCGTCACCAGGTCGATCTGCCCCAGTGCGGCGTACGCGATGTGCAGCCCGTCGGGGGACCAGGCCGGGACGCCGCCCGGCACCGCCGCCGCCACGGCCGCCGCGCCGGCGCTGCGCAGCGGCGCGCCGGTGCCGCCGCTGGCGCCGACGGTCCACAGGTACGGCTCCCCGGTCAGCCCACCGGGATCGGGGAACGCGCGGATGCCGGTCACGACGCCGGCCGGTGGGACCGCGGGCAGCGGGGTGAGCGCGGGCGTGGCGGGGGTCAGTGCGGGTGGCGGCAGCGTGGCCAGGTTGATGCACACGCCGAGGTCGAAGGAGACCGACGCGCTCGCGTCCTTGTCGGTGCGGTCGAAGTCGGCCGACCGGCTCCCGGCGGACTCGTTGATCGTGTAGGTCGGGGTCCCGCAGGTGGCGCTCGTGCCAACCTGGAAGGAGATCGCCGCGGAGGTTGCGCCCGCCGCGACGTCGCCGACCGGGCAGCTCACCGTCGTCGGCTGGCCGGCGGCCGCGGCCACGGTGCACGACCCGGGCGCGCCGCTCACCGTCGCCCCCGCAGCCACCGCCAGGGTCACCGTCACGCCGACGGCGGTGGCGAGGCCGTTGTTGGTCACCGTGGTGGTGACCGTGTAGCCGGGTCCGTTCGGCGCGGTCAGCAGCGTCGGCGAGATGTCGGCGAGCGCGGAGCGGCTGAGCACGATCCGGTCGCCGGACGGCGCCCAGGAGGGGTGCGAGTCGTAGTAGAGCCGCCCGGCACCGGGGAGCGCCACGGGGTTCGCGGTGCTCGACCCGACGGTCGCGACGAACAGTTGCGCCGGTGTCGCGACGTACTGCTGCGTGACGCCCCGGAAATACTGCTCGCGGATGAAGGCCAGCCGCGTGCCGTCGGGGGACCAGGTCGGTTGCGAGTCGAAGTCGAAGTAGCTCCCCGACCGGTCCGCCGCCTGCCCGAAGTCCTGCACGACCGGGTTGGCGCCGTCGGCGCCGGCCACGACGATGCGGCGCGACACCGGCTGCTGGTTGGCGTCGAGCACCAGTTCGCTGTATGCGATCTTGCCCGCGTCCGGCGAGTAGGCGACCGCGTCCTCGTCCGGCGCCGGTGCGACGAGCGTGGCGCGGCTGCCGCCGGCCAGCGGGACCGCCGACAGCCCGGCGGTGATCGCGCGCCGGGTCACGAGCACCCCGACGATCCGCTCGCCCACCACCTCCACCGCGGGATGGCTCTCGGCGACCGCGGGGCCGCGGGTGACCGGGTAGCCCGGGCCCGCGCCCAGCAGCAGCGGGTTGCCGACCCGGTAGGTCGCGCGCGTGAGCGTCACGTCGCCGAACCCGTTCGGCGCGGTGCTGCGGTAGGCGACCCACGCGCCGCAGTCGTTGCCGACGCAGCCCTGCGCCACGGCGGCCTCGCTGCTCTGCGGCCCCCCCTTCGTCCACGTGTTCGTGAGCGTGAAGGCTCCGGTCGCGGTGTCCGGCGCGGGCGGCGCGATCGAGGCGAGCGAGCCGTCGGGGCGGAAGGCCGTCGTCGTGAACAGGACGTAGCTGGTCACGCCGTACCCGTACGGCGCGTCGAGGACCGCCGGCTGCGTGTTCGCGACGTGCCCCGCGCTGCCGTCGGTGCGGCGCAGCGCCCCCGGACCGGCCGGGGCCTGCTCGTACAGGTCGCCCAGCGGGTTGTCCCGTGTGCTCTCGTACACCAGCGTGCCGACCGTCGGGTTGCCCGGCGCGGACGGGTCGACGTAGTGGCGCCAGGCCGGCCACAGGTTGTCGCCCGCCTGGGCGGCGAGCGGGTGCGGCGCGGCGACGACGGCACTGACGGTGGCACCGGAGTTGCACCCGGTCCCGGCGCGGGTGCCCAGCGCCGGGTCCCACGCGGTGACGGTCGTGATCCAGATGTTCCAGTGCCCGTCGTTACCGGCGCCCGGCGCGTCGTCGGCCCACGCGAGCGTCACCAGGTCCGCGACCCGGTCGCCGTTCGCACTGCCGGGCACCGCGACGGCCGACACCGAGACGGCCGGCACCGGGTGGGACGACGTGCCACTGCACGTGATGCGCAGCGGCTGCGCCGCGTACGGCGTCGCCAGGTACACGTCGCTGCCGGCGGCGGTGCCGCGCACGAACGCGGTGTACCCGCCCGAGACCGACGCCTCGCCCTCGTGCGGCGCGGGCGGCAGGCTGCCGACGAGCGCCGGACGGCTGCCGCCGTAGAACACCGTCCCGTCGAGGTTGTACTGCGCCAGGCGGTCCGCGTCGTCGGTGAACGCCACGCTCGCGGCGCCCGGGCCCGCGGACGGCGCGGTCCGCAACGGCGGCGCCGGAGCGAAGGCCGGTACGCCGAGCGCGGACAGCGTGGACAGGCCCAGGGCGAAGACCATCATCGCCCCGGGCGCGGGCAGCCGTCTCCTGCGCAGTCGCACGTCGCCTTCCACCCGTCGCCGAGCCCCGGCCTCCACCGTGGCGCGCCCCGCCCCGCGGCCCCAGCAGGGCCTGGGCAACCCTTGGGGTGATCACCTCCGCCCGATGGGGCAGCGGCGCCGTCTCAGATCAGGCCCTCCCGGACCGCGTAGGCCACCGCGTGGCAGCGGTTGCGCAGTTGCAGCCGGCTGTTGACGTCGTGCAGCACCGTCTTCACGGTCCGCTCGGAGTAGCCGAGCTTGGAGGAGATCTCGGCGGTGTCGTAACCGTCGGCGACCAGCCGGAGCACCTCCACCTCGCGGGCGGCCAGGCCGCTGAAGGTCAGCCCGCGCGGGACCAGCACCTGGCGCTGCAGACTGCCGACCTGGGTGAGCAACCGGCCGAGCAGGTCCGACGGGACGCTGCCCTCGCCGCCGGCGGCCCGCTCGATGACGCGTGCCAGCCGCTCCGGCGTCGCCTCGCTGCGGCGCACGAGCCCGATGACGCCCGCCTCGACCGCGGCGACCAGCCCCCCGTCGTCGAGCGTGCTGGCGACGAGCACCACCCGCGACGGTCCCTGCCGCTGCACGGCGCGCATGACCCGCACCGCCTCCTCGTCGACGCTGTCGACGACGACCAGTGCCACCCGCGCCTCGCCGATGTCCTCGCTGCGCACCACGCGCAGCTCCGGGCGGGGCCGCAGCGCGCTGCACACGCCCGCCTCGGAGATCGGGTCCTGCGCGTGGATGTAGACCGGGACGCGTTCCATCTGCGCTCCTCGCTCGCCCTGCCCGGGCCCTCCACCCGGCGCCTTGCGAGCAGCATGGACGGCTGCCCTTTTCGTGCAGTCAACGTGCACTCAACGGGCAGCGGTGCTGCCTCCCCGGCGTCCCTCGCGACCGCTCACGCCGGCGCGCCGGAGTCCTTAGCTTTCAGATCATGACCACCACTGCGACACTCGAGCAGTCCCAGGTGCGCCTCGACGCCGGGGGCGAGGCGGTGGTGCCGCTGCACATCCGCAACAACGGGCAGCTCGTCGAGGGCTACCGGCTGGAGGTCGTCGGGACGCCCGCCGGTTGGACGGTCGTGGAGCCCGCCGAGATCTCGCTGTACCCGGGTGACTCGACGACCGCGACCTTGGCCTTCAAGCCGCCGCGCTCACCGGCGCTGCCCGCCGGCGAACTGCCCTTCGGGGTACGGGTGGTGCCCACCGAGCACCCCCGGGACACGGTGGTCCCCGAGGGCGTCGTCGAGGTGCTGCCGTTCCTGGAGACCACGGCCGAGCTGATCCCGCGCACCTCCCACGGCCGCCGGACCGGCAAGCACCAGGTCGCCATCGACAACCGCGGCAACGTGCCGGTCCAGGTGCTGCTGGCGACCACCGACCCGACCAGCGCCCTGGACGCCACGGTCACGCCCGAGGCGATGACGGTCGGCCCGGGCACGGCGGCGTTCGCGAACGTGCGCGTGCGCAGCGTGAAGCGGATCTGGCGGGGCGCCTCCAAGACCCACCCGTTCGGCGTGATCGTCACCCCGCACGGGGACCAGGCCGTCTCGCTCGAGGGTTCGCACGTGCAGGACGCCGTCCTGCCACGCTGGCTGCTCAAGGCGCTGATCGCGCTGCTGGCGCTGATCGCGCTGCTGGCCGCGCTCTGGTTCCTCGTCCTCAAGCCGACGATCAAGTCCGCCGCGAAGGACGCGGTCAAGGACCCGCTGGCCAAGGCGTCCAGCCAGGCGGCGGCGGCCAAGCAGGCGGCGGTCGCCGCACAGCAACAGGCGGCGGCGGCCCAGCAGCAGGCGGGCGCGGTGGCGAGCGGCAAGCCCGTCCCGGCCGCGGCGCTGTCCGCGCCGTTCTCCTCGCGGTTGTCGGTGCTGACCGCCCCGGGCGCGACGGCGTCGGCGGCCTACGCGGTGCCGGCGAAGCAGACGCTGCAACTGACCGACCTCGTCTTCGAGAACCCGCAGGGCGACTTCGGCACGGCGACGCTCACCCAGGACGGGACGACGTTGATGTCGATGGCCCTGGAGAACTTCCGCGAGCCGGACTACCATTTCGTGTCGCCGATCGTGGTGAACGGTGGCGGGGTGCTGAGCCTGTCGGTCACCTGCCGCGCGGTCGGGCAGCCGCCGAACGCGCCGAAGCCGGCCACCTGCGACACCGCGGTGCTGCTCGGCGGGACGATGCTGACGCCCGCGCCCTGAGGCGCCGCGATCGCGCCGCTACTTGACGCCCAGCAGGTCGATCACGAAGACCAGCGTCTTGCCGGACAGCCGGTGCCCGCCGCCGGCCGGGCCGTACGCCTTCTGCGGCGGGATCGTCAGCTGACGGCGACCACCGACCCGCATGCCCGGGATGCCCTCCTGCCAGCCCTGGATCAGGCCACGCAGCGGGAACTCGATCGACTGCCCGCGGTTCCAGGACGCGTCGAACTCCTCGCCGCTGTGGAACTCCACGCCGACGTAGTGGACCTCGACGGTGTCGCCGGCCTTGGCCTCGGCCCCCTCACCGACGACGATGTCCTCGACGGCCAGGTCGGTCGGCGGCTCGCCGCCGGGGTACTCGATGACGGGTTTCTCCATCCGTCCATACAACACTGTCGCCATGGCCGACCTGCACGACGCACCCCTGGCATCCCTCGACGCCGTCCTGGCGTACCGGCTGCTCGCGCTGCGGGCGGCCGTCTTCGTCGTCGAGCAGGAGTGCGCCTACCTCGACGCCGACGGCCGCGACCTCGAGGCGGGGGCGGTGCAGTTGTGGATCGAGGCGGACGGCGAGGTGATCGCGACGACGCGGCTGCTGTGGGACGCACCCGGCCGGGCCCGGATCGGCCGGGTCGCGACCGCCGCCGCCCACCGCCGCCGCGGGCACGCCGAGGCCCTGCTACGCCACGCCCTGCACCTGGCCGGCGCCGCGGAGGTGGTGCTGGACGCGCAGAGCTACCTGCAGGGCTGGTACGAGCGCTTCGGGTTCGCCGTCACCGGGCCGGAGTTCCTCGACGACGGGATCGCGCACGTTCCGATGGCGCGGGCGGCGGGGCAGGATGGGGACGGTGCGGACCTATCAGGCAGTTCCGGTCACTGACGTCTCCTGCGAGCTGTGCGAGGGGCCGCGCTGGGACGGCGAGCGGGGCGAGTTCCTGTGGGTGGACATCATCCACGACACCTTCCGGCGCGCGGCCTGGGACGGCTCGCGGCTGTCGGTGATCGCGACCTACCCGACCGCCGGGCCGGTCGGCGCGGTGGCCTCGGTCGCGGGCGGCGGGTGGCTCGCCGCCGTGGGCACCGGGTTCACCGCGGTCGCGCCGGACGGGACGGCGACCGCGGTGGCGACGACCCCGGATCCGGGCCTGCCGTCGCGGATGAACGACGCCGAGTGCGACCCGTCCGGGCGGTTCTGGGCGGGGGTCATGCCGTACGACACCACGCAGCGGGGCACCGGCGGGCTGTACCGGCTCGACCCGGACGGATCGGTGCACGTCGCCGTCGCCCACGCCACGATCCCCAACGGCCTGGCCTGGTCCGAGGACGGCACCCGGATGTGGTGGGTGGACAGCGGCGACGCGACGGTGTGGACCTTCGCGGTGGCCGCGGACGGCACCCTCGCGGGCCGCAGCGCGTTCTACGTCCACCGTGGCGCGGGCGTGCCCGACGGGATCTGCCGCGACCTCGACGGGCAGCTCTGGGTGGCGATCAACGGCGGCGGCGAGGTGCGGCGCTTCGCGGCGGACGGCAGCCAGAGCGCGGTCGTGACCTTCCCGGACGCGACCCAG
>SCQZ01000490.1 GCA_004299665.1 Jatrophihabitans sp. | reverse complement strand
CCTCCAGCGCCAGGCTGGTGCTGCTGGGGGTGGCGGCGCCGCTGACCGGCCTGGTGCTGTCCGGCCGGCGCGGGCCGTACCGGTTCGCCGTCCTGCCGGTGCTGGCGGGGATCGCGCTCACCTTCTCCTTCGTCGGCCACGCGAACACCACCGACCCGCGCTGGCTGTCGCTGACGCTCGACGCGGCGCACCTGTCGGCGATGGCAGTGTGGATCGGCGGCCTGGTGCTCGTGTTGGTGGCGCTGTTCCCCCACGGCGCCGCCGCGGACCTGCCGCGGGTGCTGCCGGTCTTCTCGCGCGTGGCCGTCGCCGCCGTCGCCGTCCTGGTCGCGACCGGGACGTACGCGGCCTGGCGCGGCATCGGCTCCTGGCGCGCGGTGCTGGGCACCGAGTACGGGCTGCTGGTGGTGGCCAAGGCCGTGCTGCTGGCGGGGATGGTGGCGCTCGGCGTCCTAGCGCGCGGCGTGATCGTGCGGCGGCGCCTCGGCGAACCGGTGCCGCGCGAGCGGGTCCGGCGCGGGGTCGTCGTGGAGGCCGGGCTGGCGGCCCTGGTGCTGGCCGCGACCGCCGTGCTCGTCGACCAGCCCCGCGGCGCCGAGGCGCTGGCCGCGCAGGACCGCGCACCGGTCAGCGCGTCCTCGCCCGTCGGCGACGGCCGGTCGGTGAGCGTGACGGTGGATCCCGGCATCCACGGCCCGGTCGCGGCGGAGGTGGACGTCACCGGTGGCCGCTCGCCGCAGCAGGTGGCGGTGACGGCGACGCAGCGGGCCCGCGGCATCGGCCCGATCCCGGTCCCGGTGCGGGCGGCGCGCGAGGGCGCGTACGGGGCGGCCGGCCTCGAGCTGCCTGCCTCCGGCGCCTGGACGTTCGAGGTCGTCCTGACCGACTCCGCCTTCGCCGCCGTGACCGTCGACGTGACGGTCGTGCTGCACTGAAAGGATGTGCGGGTGAAGAAGGGCTTGAGCGCCGCGATCGCACTGCTGCTGTTCGTCGCCGGGACGGGCCCCGCCTTCGCGCACGTGACCGTCACCGCTCCCGGGGCCGTCCAGGGCGGGTACGCCGTGCTCACGTTCCGGGTACCCAACGAGGAGGCGAGCGCGAGCACCACCGAGCTCGTCGTGCACCTCCCGGTGCCCATCGCGTCGGTGCTGGTGCAGCCGCACCCGGGGTGGACGGCCACGGTCGCGAAGGCGGGCAGCGGGGACGTCACCGAGATCGACTGGCGCGCGGACGACGCGGCGAGCGCGATCGCGCCGGGCCAGTTCGACCAGTTCCTCGTCAGCGCGGGCCCGTTGCCGAAGGTCAGCACCCTGGCCTTCGCCGCGATCCAGACCTACAGCGACGGCACCGTGGTGAGCTGGAACGAGACCGCCGCGCCCGGCAGCGCCGAGCCCGCACACCCGAAGCCCACGCTCACCCTCGCCCCGGCCGGGAAGCCCGCCACCGCCGCCACGTCGGCGTCGTCGTCCGGCGGGGGCAGCGGCGCGACGATCCTGGCAGCCGTCGCGCTCGTGCTCGCCGCGGCGGCCCTCGGGCTGGCGGTGGTGACGCGGGTGCGGGTGGGCGGGCGATGACGCGTTCGGTCCTCGCCGGTGTGGTGGTGGCGCTGCTCGGCATCGCCGGGCTGCTGCGCGCGACGGTGACGTCCGGGGCCAGCGGGGCCGCGTCATCGATCACGGTCCTCGATGCCTGGGTGCGCCAGCCGGTCCCGCCGGGCACCCAGGCGGCCGCGTACTTCACCGTCCGCAACGACGGCCCCGCGGCGGACCGCCTGCTCGCGGTCGCCTCGCCGATCGGGGCGGCGACGGTGCTGCACGCGGTGCGGAACGGGACGATGCAGGAGGTGGCGGACGGCGTGGTGGTGCCCGCCCACGGGTCGCTGCGCTTCGCCGTGGGCGCCGGTCACGTCATGATCGAGGGCGTGAGCCGGCCGCTGACCGCCGGCGAGGTGGTGCCGCTCGCGCTGACCTTCGAGCGGTTCGGCACGGTCACGGTCGATGCGCGCGTGGTCGGCTACCTCGACCCGGCCCCGTCGGCGACGGGTTGAATGGAGCCGTGAGCCACCTGCCGCTGTCCATCCTGGATCTCGCGCCGGTCCGGCACGGCGAGAGCCCGCGGGACAGCTTCGCCACCAGCGTGACGCTGGCCCGGCTCGCCGAGGAGGCCGGGTACCGGCGGGTCTGGTACGCCGAGCACCACAACATGGCGCGGATCGCGTCGTCAGATCGGAAGAGC
>SCQZ01000489.1 GCA_004299665.1 Jatrophihabitans sp. | reverse complement strand
TCAACCAGTCCTGACCCGGGCCGCCTCGCCGGGACGGTGCCGTACCGGGCACGTCCCGGCGCCCGTGTCGACCGACACCGTGACGCCCCGCGCGCCGATGAGGCACCATGACGGTGCCGGGCCGCACGTGTCCGGGTACCGACGGCCGGTACGCAACGAGGAGGGCACGCGCGGATGCAGCTGTTCTGGATCATCCTCGCGTACCTGGTCTACGTGTACCTGCTGCTGGTACTGGGCAGGCTGGTCGTGGAGACGATGCGCTACTTCGCCCGGTCCTGGCGGCCGGCGGGCGTGGCGGCGGTGGGGCTGGAGTTGATGTACGTCGTGACCGACCCGCCGATCAAGGCGCTGCGCAAGCTGATCCCGCCGCTGCACCTCGGTTCGGTCAGCCTGGATCTGAGCATCGCGATCGTGCTGCTGGTCCTGCTGCTGCTGTTGTACGTCGCCCTCCCCGCATTGATGAGCGTCTCCCTCTAGGATCAAGCCGCACGCATCACAGCCACCGGGACCACGGTGGCTGCCGCCGAAGACGAGGTGACCGAATGCCGTTGACGCCCGCCGAAGTCCACAACGTCGCGTTCAAGAAACCTCCCATCGGCAAGCGGGGCTACGACGAGGAGGAGGTCGACGCCTTCCTCGACATCGTGGAGCTGGAGCTGTCCCGGCTGATCGAGGAGAACAACGACCTGCGCGCCCACGGCGGCGGACCCGCGGTGGCGGCGGCGCCCGCTGCCGCGCCGGCGGAGACGTCCGGGCGCGCCGCAGAGCTCGAGCGGCAGTTGTCCACCGCGGGGGAGGAGAACCAGCGCCTGCAGGCCCACGTGGCCGAACTGGAGCGCGCGATGTCCTCGGGCAAGAGCGGCGCCCAGCAGCAGGTCGTCGCGCTGCAGCAGCAGCTGACACAGAGCGAGCAGCAGGTCGCCGAGCACCGCCGCCGGCTCGACGAGGCGCACCAGGAACTGGCCACGGCCCAGCAGGCGGCCGCCGAGGCGCAGCGGCAGGCACAGGAGGCACAGCAGGCCGCTGGCGAGGCCGACGGCGGCGCCGGTGGCCTCACGGTCGCCGACCACCACCAGCGGGCGGCCCAGATGCTCGCGCTGGCGCAGCAGACCGCCGACCAGCACCTGGCCCAGACCAAGGCCGAGGCCGACCGGTTGCTCGCCGAGGCCCAGCAGCGCTCGACCCAGCACGTCACCGAGGCCGAGGCCCGTGCGAAGAACCTGGACCAGCAGAGCACCGCGCGCGCCCAGCAGACGGTGCACGACGCGGAGCAGCGGGCGGCCACCATCACCGAGCAGTTCGAGCAGCGCAAGGCCGCCCTGGAGCGGCGGGTCGAGGAGTTGCGGGTGTACGAGCGCGAGTACCGCAGCCGGTTGCGCAGCTACCTCGAGTCGCAGCTGCGAGACCTCGACGCCAGCGGTCGCAGCGAGCCGAACACCGCGAAGGACGGCGACGGCGCAGCTCAGGGCTGAGCGTCGCGCCGGCCGCGCGCGGGTCGACAGGTCCGGCCCGCGCATCGTGATCGGTGCCGCGGCCGGATGCGGTGCGCACGCGGGAAGGGGTAACGCGACATGGTGCTCATAGGGCTGATCCTCATCGCCCTGGTCAGCCTGGTGCTGGGCCTGGTCCTGGCCAACGCGCCGTGGCTGGTGGCATCACTCGTCGCGAGCCTGCTGGCAGCGGTCTGGCTGTGGCGCCGCCGCGACGACATCGCGCCGGTGACCGCCGGTGGTGGGATGCGCCGCGGCGGGTCGCGTCGTGCCACCGCGACCGCGCAGGTGCAGCCGGGTGCGGGGACCGCGCGGTCGGTGCCGGCGGCGCCGGCGGACGTGCCCCGCGCCGACCCGCCGCCCGCCGCCCCGGGCGATGTCTGGGTGGTCGACGGCCTGCCCGACTATCACCTCGCTGGCTGCATCCGGCTCACCGGGGCCGCCGAACCGATTCCGCACGCGCAGGCGGTGCAGGACGGGTTCGCTCCGTGCCCCGAGTGCGAACCGCAGCGGTCCCGGGCCGTGCCCCCGGCCGGGGCGCCGGAGCAGGTCTGGGTGGTCGACGGCCGGCCCGACTACCACCTGCCCGGGTGCGCGCAGTTGACCGGGGACGCCGAGCCGATCCCGATCGGCCAGGCCGTGGAGGACGGCTTCGGCCCCTGCCCGGCCTGCGAGCCCGATCGTGGCGCCGAACCGGTGACGCCGGGCTCGACCGGGGGTCCGGGTGATCGGCCTGCCGAGGTCTGGGTGGTCGACGGCCTGCCCGACTACCACCTGCCCGGGTGCGCCGAGCTCACCGCCGCCGCCGAGTCGATCCCGTTGTCGCAGGCCGTCGAGGACGGGTTCGCCGCCTGCCCGGGTTGCGACCCGTTGCGGACCCGCACCGCGCCGGCCGGGCCCGAGCCGGTCGCCGAGACCGGACCAGTCGCCGAGGCCGGGCCGGTCGCCGAGGCCGGGCCTGGCGCTGAGATGCAGGCGGAGGTTGAGACCGAGGCGGCACCCGAGACGGAGACAGCGCCTGAACCGGAGCCCACGGTATGGGTCGTCCCCGGTCGCCAGCGCTATCACGCGGCGGACTGCGTGATCATCGCCGGGCAGCCGGCGACGGCCGTCTCGCACGAGCAGGCGGTCCAGGCCGGTCACAAGCCGTGCTCGCTGTGCGAGCCGGACGCGGCGAAGGCCGGCTGAGAGCTCAGGCCGCCCGGCGCAGCCAGATGCGCAGTCCCAGGTCGTCCTCCTCGACCAGGTACCAGTCCGCGGCGCGCTCCGGCTCCCCCTCGGCCATCGTCGTGGCGAGGACCTCCCCCGCGATCTGGCCGGCATGGGCGCGCAGCGCGTGGGCCGGCTCCGGGGAGCCGCCGACCCGCCAGCGCAGCGCGATGCGGTCGCTGACGGCCAGCCCGGCGTTCTTGCGCGCCTCCTGGACGATGCGCACGATCTCGCGCGCCAGCCCCGCCAGGCGCAGCTCGGCGGTCAGCTCCAGATCGAGCGCGACCGTCTCGGGACCCGCGCTGGCCACCGCCCAGCCCGAGCGCGGCGTCTCGGTGACGACGACCTCCTCCGCCGACAGCGACACGTCGGCGCCCTCGACGACCACGTGCGCCGCACCCGCAGCGAGTTCGCGGGCGAGCAGGCGCTGATCGGCCTCGCCGATGGCCCGCGCCACGGAGGGCGTCCTCGCACCGAAGCGCCTGCCGAGCGCCCGGAAGTTGGGCTTCACGGTGACGTCGACGAGTTCGCCGGCGGCCTCGTCGCCCAGGGAGGCGAGCGCGACGACGTTGAGCTCGTCGGCCAACTCGCGCCGCAGCTGCTCGGGCAGCTGACCCCAGCCCGGCGCCGACACCAGTGCGCGCGCCAGCGGCTGGCGGGTCTTGACCCCCGATTCGGCACGCGCCGCGCGCCCGAGCTCCACCAGCCGGCGGATCTGCGCCATCCGGGTGCCCAGCGCCTCGTCGACGTCGGCGGCATCGCACCGTGGCCAGGGGGCCAGGTGCACCGACCCGGCGTCACCGTCGGCGCCGGTCCCGTCGGCGCCGGGCGCCGGGCGGCCGGGGGAGAACAGGGCGCGCCACACCTCGTCGGTGACGAACGGCACGAACGGCGCGAGCAGCCGGGTGAGCACGTGCAGGCAGTCGTGCAAGGTCGCGAGCGCGGCCGGGTCGCCGTCCCAGAAGCGGCGCCGCGAACGGCGCACGTACCAGTTCGACAGGTCGTCGACGACGCCGGCCAGCGCCCGCCCCGCGCGTTGCGTGTCGAAGTCGTCCAGGGCCGCCTCCACCTCGAACGCGACCCGGGCCACCTCGGAGCGTGCCCACCGGTCCAGCAGCGTGGCCTCCCCGCCGCGGACGGCAGGGGTCCAGCCGTTCGCCCGGGCGTACAGCGACTGGAACGACGCGATCGACCAGTAGGTGCGGATGACCTTGGAGGCCACCTCCTCCAGCACCTTGTGCCCCACCCGCCGCGCCGACCAGGGCGACCCCGAGCACAGCATGAACCAGCGCAGCGCGTCCGCCCCGTGCCGGTCCATCAGCGCGATCGGCTCCAGGATGTTGCCGAGGTGCTTGCTCATCTTGCGGCCGTCGTCGGCGAGGATGTGGCCCAGGCACAGCACGGTGCGGTACGAGGAGCGGTCGAACACCAGCGTCCCCACCGCCATGAGCGAGTAGAACCAGCCGCGGGTCTGGTCGATCGCCTCGCAGATGAAATCGGCCGGGTACGCGGCACGGAAGGCCTCGTCGTTGCGCCACGGCGCGCCGTACTGGCCGAAGGGCATGGAGCCGGAGTCGAACCAGGCGTCGATCACCTGCGTCACGCGCCGGTAGGTGCCCTGCTCACCGGGGCGGGTGAAGCTCACGTCGTCGACGAACGGCCGGTGCGGGTCCAGGCCGGTCAGGTCGCGGCCGGCCAGTTCGCCCAGTTCGGCCAGCGAGCCCACGCAGATCATGCGGGACGGGTCGGCGTCGTTGCGCCACACCGGCAGCGGGGTGCCCCAGTACCGGTCCCGCGACAGCGACCAGTCGATGTTGTTCGCCAGCCAGTCGCCGTACCGGCCGTGCTTGATCGTCGGCGGGTACCAGTTCGTCGCCTCGTTCTCGGCGAGCAGTTGCTCCTTCACCGCGGTCGTGCGGATGTACCAGGCCGGCAGCGCGTAGTACATCAGCGGGGTACCGCACCGCCAGCAGTGCGGGTAGCTGTGGGTGTAGGCCACATGGCGGAACAGCAGCCCCCGTGCCGCCAGGTCGGCGATCACGTGCTCGTCGGCCTCCTTGAAGAACATGCCACCGAGCAGGGGGATGTCCGGCGCGAACCGGCCGCGGGTGTCGATCGGATTGACCAACTCCACGCCGTTGCGCCGCACCGAGTCGAAGTCGTCGGTACCGAACACGGTGGCCTCGTGGACCAGGCCGGTGCCGTCGTCGGTCGTGACGTAGTCCTCCGCGACGACGAAGTGGCCGCGCCCGGGCCACGGGACGACGTCGAATGGTCGCCGGTAGGTCCAGCCCACCATGTCCGCGCCCCGCATGCGCGCCTGTACCGCCCACTGCGGGGCCCGCTCGCCGAAGATCGCCCCGACCAGGTCCTCGGCGACGACCAGCGTCTCGGACCCGTCGCTCACCGCGACGTAGGTGACGTCGGCGCGCACCGCGACCAGCGCGTTGCTGGGCAGCGTCCAGGGCGTCGTCGTCCACACGAGCATCGCGGCGGTCCCGGCCAGCGGTCCGGAGGTCAGCGGCAGCCGCACGTAGACCGACGGATCGGTGACCTCCTCGTAGCCCTGGGCCAGCTCGTGGTCGGACAGCCCGGTGCCGCACCGGGTGCAGTACGGCGAGACGCGATAGTCCTCGACCAGCAGCCCCTTGTCGAAGATCTGCTTGAGGGCCCACCACACCGACTCGACGTAGTCGGGCGTCATCGTCCAGTAGGCGTGCTCGTAGTCGGCCCAGTAGCCCATCCGCTCGCTCATCGCCTCGAAGGCGTCGACGTGGCGCTGCACGTTCTCGCGGCACTTCGCGTTGAACTCGGCGATGCCGTAGGCCTCGATGTCGGGCTTGCCGGTGAAGCCGAGTTCTCGCTCGACGGCCAGTTCCACGGGTAGGCCGTGGCAGTCCCACCCGGCACGGCGGGGGACCGAGTAGCCCTGCATGGTCTTGTAGCGCGGGAAGACGTCCTTGAACACCCGCGCCTCGACGTGGTGCGTGCCGGGCATGCCGTTGGCCGTGGGCGGCCCCTCGTAGAAGATCCACGGCGCTCCGTCGGCGGTCTGCTCCAGGCTGCGCTCGAAGACCCGCTGCTCGCCCCACCGGGCGATGACCTCGCGCTCCATCGCGGGCAGGTCGACGTGGGGGGGAAGGGGCTGGTACGGCTCGGACACCTGGGCTCCTCGGTGCGGACGTGCGCGGGCCGAGGGACGACGCTCGGGCGCCGCGGTACCACCCTCGTTGGCGGGCCGCAGGGGCCCACCCACTCGTTCGGATCCGGGTCTACTGGGGCGGGCTCGCGCCACGAGCGTCGCTCGCAGCGGGACCCGCCGGTTCTTCCGGTGCTCGGAGGTGATTTCGCGCGCGGCTGCCGCCCCCGGGCTCGCACCGCCCCCGGGTCGCTCCGGGCCTTCGCCGCGACTACTTGTCCTCGTCGTCGCCCGGCCATGATATCGCCGGTGGGCACGCGCGCCGCGGCGCGGCTAGTGGCGCCCGGCGATGCCGGGACTATACGCTGACGCGTCCTTGCGGGTCCGGGAGCACAGCAGCGGAGAGGGAGCACCTGATGATGGCAGCAGTGGGACGGCTCGGACGCGCACTGCGGCGAGCGACGGGCTCCGGGACGGCTCGGCAGGTGGGCGGCGCGAGGACGGCGGCTCCCGCCAAGAAGGCGGCCCCCGCCAAGAAGGCGAGCGCGGCCAAGAAGGCGGCTCCCGCCAAGAAGGCGGCTCCCGCCAAGAAGGCGGCTCCCGCCAAGAAGGCGGCTCTCGCCAAGAAGGCGGCTCCCGCCAAGAAGGCGGCTCCCGCCAAGAAGACGGCCCCCGCCAAGAAGACGGCCCCCGTCAAGAAGGCAGCCTCCGCGAAGAAGGCGGCCCCGGTCAAGCAGGCGAGCGCGGCGAAGAAGGCGGCCCCCGCCACGAAGACGGTCCCGGCCAAGACGACAGCCCCCGCCAAGAAGGCGAGCGCGGCGAAGAAGGCGGCCCCCGCCATCGTCGTGCCCCACGGCTCGGAGTGGACCAAGGCCGAACTCGCAGAGATCCGCCGGCGGCTCGTCGACGAACTCACCGGTATGCGGGCCGCCTACGACCGGTCGATGGCCGACCTGAACGACCTGCAGCAGGCAGGCAACGACGGTGCGGGCGACGACCAGGCCGATGCTGGCAGCAAGACCTTCGAACGCGAGCAGGAGCAGTCGATAGCCGCCAACCGGCTGGACCTGCTGGAGCAGATCCAGCACGCCGTCGAGCGGATCGACGCGGGCACCTACGGCTTCTGCGAGCGGTGCGGCAAGCCGATCCCGAAGATGCGGCTCAAGGCCTTCCCCGCAGCCACCCTCGACGTGGTCTGCAAGCAGCGTGAGGAGCGCCGCTGATCGCGTGGGGAACAATGACGCGGTGACCCCGTCGTCCGCACCGGCCGGAGTCGACGACGAACGGTCCGGGCGGCGGCCGCGTCGCGTCGGCCTGTTCCTGGTCGTGGCGACGCTGGTGCTCGCCCTGGACGCGGTGTCCAAGGCGGTGGTCGTCGCCGAACTCGAGGATCCGCACCACGCCCCGGTCCGTCTGCTGGGCGGCGTGTTCTACCTGGACGTGACCCGCAACTCCGGTGCGGCGTTCTCGCTCGGCGCCGGCTTCACGGTCCTGCTGACCGCGGTGGCCGCCGGGGTGGTCGTCTTCATCTTGCGCACGGCGGCCCGGATGCGCTCGATCGGCTGGGCGGTGGCGCTGGGGCTGATCCTGGGCGGGGCGTTGGGCAACCTGAGCGACCGGATCTTCCGCGCGCCCGGCCCGGGGCGCGGTCACGTGGTCGACTGGATCAGCGTGTTCGGCCCGTACGGGCGGTACTTCCCGATCTTCAACCTGGCGGACTCGGGGATCGTGTGCGGCGCGGTCCTGGCGGTGATCCTCGCGCTACGGGGCACCGACATCGACGGGAACACGGCCCGCAACGACCGTGGCTGACCTGCGGCTGCTGCCGGTCCCCGACGGGCTGGACGGGCTGCGTCTGGACGTCGCGCTGTCGCGACTGCTGGGGCTGTCCCGCACGGCGGCTGCGGATCTCGTCGACGCCGGCGAGGTGAGCGTCGACGGAGCGGTGGCGCACCGCGCGGCCCGGGTGACAGGCGGGTCGCTGCTGGGGGTGCGGATCCCGGACCCGCCCGCCCCGGTGGCCCCGCAGCCGGTCGAGGGGCTGCGGGTGCTGCACGAGGACGCGGACGTCATCGTGGTCGACAAGCCGGTAGGTGTGGCCGTCCACCCCAGCCCCGGCTGGACCGGACCGACCGTCGTGCAGGGGCTGGCGGCGATGGGGTACCGCATCGCGACCTCGGGGGCGGCCGAACGCCAGGGAGTGGTGCACCGCCTGGACGCCGGCACGACCGGGGTGCTGGTACTGGCTGTCAGCGAACGGGCGTACACGGCCCTCAAGCGCGCGTTCAAGGAGCGCACCGTCGACAAGCGGTACGCCGCGGTGGTGCAGGGCCATCCGGACCCGACGCGGGGGACGATCGACGCCCCGATCGACCGGCACCCGCGCAGCGCCTACAAGTTCGCCGTCGTCGCCGGCGGGCGACCGAGCGTGACCCACTACGAGACGGTGGAGGCGTTCCGCAGCGCGACCTTGCTGGACGTCAGGCTGGAGACCGGCCGGACGCACCAGATCCGGGTCCACCTGTCGGCCGTGCGGCACCCGTGCGTCGGCGACCTCACCTACGGCGCCGACCCGGTCCTGGCGCGCCGGCTGGGGCTGGCGCGCCAGTGGCTGCACGCGCGCGAACTGGGATTCGTGCATCCCGGCTCCGGCGAGCAGGTCCGGTACGTGTCCCCGTACCCGGGTGATCTTTCCCATGCCCTGGACCTGCTCGCCGGCGAGTCCTGATGGCGTGCGACGTGCCGCGGGCGGGTAGGACGACCCCATGAGCATGGCCGGGCGTGCGTCCCTCGTCGTCGCATCCAACCGCGGCCCGCTGTCGATCACGGCGGTGGCCGACGGCGAGGACGAGGTCAGCCGCGGCAGCGGCGGGCTGGTCAGCGGCATGCAGACCGCGCTCGCCGCGTCGCCGGAGGCGGTATGGGTGTGCGCGGCGATGAACGACCGGGAGCGGGCGCTGGCGCGCCAGGTGCACGGCGGGCGGCTGTCGGACCTGCCCATGGTGGCGACCGCGCTGGGCGGCGACTTCGACGTGCGGATGCTGCCGGTCGATGCCGCGACCTTCCGCGCCGCCTACAGCGGTATCGCGAACTCCACCCTGTGGTTCGTGCTGCACCGGTTGTACGACCCGCCCAAGAGCCCGAACTTCGATGCCGCCTGGCGGCGCCAGTGGTCGTCCTACTTGCGCTACAACGAGGCGTTCGCGCAGGCGCTGGCCGAGGAGGCCGCCCCCGGTGGGCACGTCATGGTGCAGGACTACCACCTGTTCCTCGTGCCGCGGATGCTGCGGGAGATGCGTCCGGACCTGCGGATCGTGCACTTCACGCATACCCCGTGGGTGCCGCCGGAGTACTTCGCGATCCTCCCCGACGACGTGTCGCGCTCCATCGTCCTGGGCATGCTCGGCGCCGACGTGATCGGGTTCCACACGCCCAGGTGGGCCGGGCTGTTCCAGCAGACCTGCCGGGCCATGCTCGACGTCGACCCGCCCGGGGTGCGGACCTTCCCCCTCGGCACCGACCCCGACGAGTTGAACAAGCTGGCCTACCGGCGCGACGTCGAACTGGCGATCACCGCGATCGAGGAGACGGTGGGCGAGCGCCGGGTGATCGGCCGGGTGGACCGCACCGAGCTGTCCAAGAACGTCTGGCGGGGGCTGCTGGCCTACCGCGAACTGCTGCGCCGCTACCCCCAGTGGCGCGGCCGGGTCTGCCACGTCGTCTACAACAACCCCTCCCGCGAGGACCTGCCCGCCTACCGTGAGTACACCGCGTCGATCGAGCGGCTCGCCGGCGACATCGACGACGAGTTCGGCACCGACGACTGGTCGCCGATCCTGCTGGAGGTGGTCGACGACTACCCGGCCGCCCTGGCGGTGCTGCGGCGCAGCGACGTCGTCTTCGTCAACTCGGTCCGGGACGGGATGAACCTGGTCGTGCTGGAGGGGCTGGTGCTGTCCGAGCGGGAGCCGGCCGTGGTCCTGTCCCGCGAGGCCGGTGCCGCCGAGGTGCTCGGAGCCGACGCCCTGTGCGTCAACCCGTTCGACGTCAGCGCGACGGCCGACGCCCTGCACGAGGCCCTCACCATGCCGCTCGCCGAGCGCGCGGCGCGGGCCGCACGGATGCGGGCGGCGGCGACCGCGTTGCCGCCCGCCCCGTGGTTCCAGGCCCAGTTGGACGCGTTGGGCCCCGCCGGCGACGCCTCCCCCCCGGCCTGACCGCGACACGCCGGGGCGCCTGTGGTCAAACGAGGGGGGAAGCCGGCCGGACCGGCTCACGTCCCGGTCGCGGTGAGGCGCCGCAGCAGGTCCTGCACCCCCGCGGGGCCGTCCACCGCGAGGTCCGCGGCGGCGGCCACGTCCGGCGCCTCCGCCGAGGCCGCGCACACCCCCCAGGCCGGCAGGCCGCCCGCACGCAGCCTTCGCACCAGGTCGAAGGCGGGCAGGTCCCCGACGTCGTCGCCGGCATACAGGACCGCGGATGCCGGCTCATCGGCCTGCTCGAGCAGGCGCCGCAGCGCGCGGGCCTTGTCGTAGCCGGGAAGGCGCACCTCCAGCACGGCGCGCCCGTGGTGGACCTCCAGCCCCAGCGCGGCGGCGAGTTGGGTCACGGCGGGCTCGACCACGGCCAGGGCGCCGTCGGGGTCGGCGGCCCGGCGGGCGTGCACGACCAGCGACAGTCCCTTGTCCTCGATCCACAGCGCCGGATCGGCCGCGACCGTGGCCGGCAGTCGTGCCCGCAGGGTCGCGATCGGGGCAGGCGCCGCCGCGCCGGTCAGCTCGCCGGCGCGCCAGAGTTCGGCGCCGTACAGCCCCGCCACGACCAGTCCCGGCACGCCCGCCAGGCCGCTGAGCCGTACCGCCGTGGCCGCGTCCCGGCCGGTCACCACGGCGACCCGCGCGCCGCGCTCCGCCAGCCGGGCGAGCAGCGCGGCGGTTCCCGGCAGGGGGCGCGACGCCTGCGGGTCGGCGACGAGCGGCGCCAGGGTCCCGTCGAAGTCCAGGGCGACAAGGGCGCCGGCCAGCAGCGGCCGCAGTCGCCGGGCAAGTTGGGCGGGTGTGAGGTCCGGCACCCGATCCATCCTGCCAAGGTTTAGCGGACCGGCCGGAACGGGAACGGGTTCCCATGCGCCAGAACCGCTTCGGCCGACGGCTGACGCCCGCCGTGCTGCTGCTCGCCGGTGCCCTCGGTGCCGTCGTCGCCCTCGGCGGCTGCTCGGTGGGGGCCGGGCCCGGGTCCTACCGGCCGCCCCCCGACCCGGCCTCCGCCTCGCCCGTCGCCCACGAGGTGCCGGTGCAGCCGCGGCGCCCCGTCCCCGCGCCGGCGCGCCCGGCGGCACCGGCCGCTGCCGGCCCGTGCGCCGCCAGCACCGTCAACCAACTGGTGCTCGTCAGCATCGCGTCGCAGCACGCCTGGTACTGCCAGGGCACCCGGGCGGTCTACGACACGCCGGTCACGACGGGGATGGACACAGCGGCGACCCGGACGCCGGTGGGGCACTTCGTCATCCAGGCCAAGGACACCGGCGTCACCTTGCACCCGAACGGCGGGGGAGCGTACGCCGTGCGGTACTGGATACCGTTCGATGCGCCCGCGTACGGCTTCCACGACGCGTCCTGGCAGAGCTTCCCGTTCGGCGGCCCGCAGTACCGCACCGCCGGTTCGCACGGGTGCGTCCACCTGCCTCTCGTGGCTATCGAGTACCTCTACCGGTGGGCGCAGATCGGCGCGTCGGTCGACATCTCGGCCTGACGGCGAACCGATGGTGGACACGCCGCGAGGCGCGTCGGCGTGTCGTCACGGGTGGGTGTGAGAATCGAGCGCGTGGCATCGGGCAGCACGGCGGGCAGCACGGCAGGCGGCGACTCGTTCGTCCACCTGCACGTGCACACCGAGTACTCGATGCTCGACGGCGCCGCACGCCTGGGCGAGCTGTTCGCCGAGGCGGCCCGCCTGGAGATGCCGGCGATCGCGATGACCGACCACGGCAACGTCTTCGGCGCGTACGACTTCTACCGCAAGGCGAAGGCCGCCGGGGTCAAGCCGATCATCGGCATGGAGTGCTACGTCACCCCCGGCACCTCGCGGTTCGACCGGACCAAGGTGCGCTGGGCCGAGGGCGGCGGGGACGACGTCTCCGGCGGCGGTGCCTACACCCACATGACCTTGCTGGCCACCAGCACCACCGGCATGCACAACCTGTTCCGGCTCTCCTCGCGCAGCAGCACCGAGGGGTTCTTCTACAAGCCGCGCGCCGACCGGGAACTGCTGGCCGAGTACGCGGCGGGCCTGATCGCGACGACCGGCTGCCCCTCGGGCGAGGTCCAGACCTGGCTGCGCATCGGTGACTACGACCGGGCGCGGGCGAGTGCCGCGCAGTTCCGGGACATCTTCGGCGCCGGAAACTTCTACGTCGAACTCATGGACCACGGCCTCGAGCTGGAGACCCGGGTGCGGGACGGCCTGCTCCGGCTGGCCCGCGACCTGAGGCTGCCCGTGATCGCCACCAACGACTCGCACTACACCCACGCCGACGACGCGGCGGCCCACGAGGTGCTGCTGTGCGTGCAGTCTGGCAAGACGATGGCCGACCCGAAGCGGTTCAAGCTCGAGGGCGCGGGCTACTACCTCAAGAGCCCGGCGGAGATGCGCTCACTGTGGGCGGACAAGTTCGACCTGCGGGAGGCCTGCGACAACACGCTGCTGATCGCCGAGCGCTGCGAGGTGGAGTTCACCGAGGACGCGAACCTGATGCCGGTCTTCGACGTGCCGGCGGGGGAGGACGCCTCGAGCTGGTTCGTCAAGGAGGTCGAGCGCGGGCTGCTGCGCCGGTACCCGGCGGGGATCCCCGCCGAGGCTCGCGGGCGGGCCGACTACGAGATCTCGATGATCCTCGAGATGGGCTTCCCGGGATACTTCCTGGTGACCGCGGACCTGATCGGCTGGGCCAAGGAGCACGGCATCCGGGTCGGTCCCGGGCGGGGGTCGGCGACCGGTTCGCTGGTCGCGTACGCGATGGGGATCACCGAGCTGGACCCGCTCGAGCACTCGCTGCTGTTCGAGCGCTTCCTGAACCCCGACCGCGTGTCGATGCCGGACATCGACATCGACTTCGACGAGCGCCGCCGCGGCGAGGTGCTGCGCTACGTCACCGACAAGTACGGCGACGACCGCGTCGCACAGGTGGTCACCTACGGCACCATCAAGTCCAAGCAGGCGCTCAAGGACGCCTCCCGGGTGCTGGGCTACCCGTTCTCGATGGGGGAGCGGCTGACCAAGGCGCTACCGCCGGCCGTGATGGCCAAGGACGTCCCGCTGAACAAGATCTACGACCCCACGCACGAGCGCTACGCCGAGGGCGGCGAGTTCCGGGCGCTCGTGGAGGCCGACGCCGACGTCAAGCGGGTGTTCGAGACCGCCAAGGGGCTCGAGGGGCTCAAGCGGCAGTGGGGCGTGCACGCCTGCGCCGTGATCATGTCCAGCGAGCCGCTGGTGGATCACATCCCGATCATGAAGCGGGAGCAGGACGGCGCGATCATCACGCAGTTCGACTACCCGACCTGCGAGACGCTCGGCCTGCTGAAGATGGACTTCCTCGGGCTGCGCAACCTCACCGTCATCGAGGACACCCTGCGCAACGTCGAGCTCAACCGGGGCGAGCGGTTCGACATCGCCGACGTGGGGCTGGACGACCCGGCGACCTACCGGCTGCTCGCCCGGGGCGACACGCTCGGGGTGTTCCAGCTCGACGGCGGCCCGATGCGCTCGCTGCTGCGCCAGATGGCTCCGACCGCGTTCGCGGACATCGCCGCGGTGCTCGCGCTGTACCGGCCCGGGCCGATGGCGGCGAACGCGCACATCGACTACGCCGAGCGCAAGAACGCCCGGCAGGCGATCCGGCCGATCCACCCCGAGCTCGCCGAGCCGCTGGCCGAGGTGCTGGACGAGACCTACGGGCTGGTGGTCTACCAGGAGCAGGTGCAGGCGATCGCGCGCAAGGTCGCCGGCTACACGCTGGGGCAGGCCGACCTGCTGCGCCGCGCGATGGGCAAGAAGAAGAAGGCCGAGCTGGACGCCCAGCTGTCCACCTTCACCGCCGGGATGCGCGCGAACGGCTTCAGCCGCGGGGCCATCGATGCGCTGTGGAACACGCTGCTGCCGTTCTGCGACTACGGGTTCAACAAGTCCCACACCGCCGGGTACGGACTGGTGTCCTACTGGACCGCCTACCTGAAGGCGAACTACCCGGCCGAGTACATGGCCGCGCTGCTGACCTCGGTCAAGGACGACAAGGACAAGTCCGCCGTCTACCTGGCCGAGTGCCGCCACATGGGGATCAAGGTCCTGCCGCCGTGCGTCAACTCCTCCGACGCCGACTTCACCCCGACCGGATCCGACATCCGCTTCGGGCTGTCCGCCATCCGCAACGTCGGCGCGAACGTCGTGGCCTCGATCGTGCGGGCCCGCGGCGAGAGGGGACTGTTCGCCGACTTCGCCGACTTCCTGGCCAAGGTCGACGCGACCGTCTGCAACAAGCGCACCATCGAGTCGCTGATCAAGGCGGGCGCCTTCGACGCCCTCGGGCACGCGCGACGGGGCCTGATCAACGTCTTCGAACCGGCCGTCGACGCGGTGCTGGGGACCAAGCGGGCCGAGGCGGTGGGGCAGTTCGACCTGTTCGCGAGCCTCGCGGGCGACGGCGGGGCCGCCCCCGCCGACGACGCCTTCGCCGTGCGCGTGCCGGAGGGGGAGTGGGACAAGAAGGTCCTGCTGCAGTTCGAGCGCGAGATGCTGGGGCTGTATGTCTCGGACCATCCGCTGTTCGGCCTCGAGCACGTCCTGGCCGGCCACGCCGACGCCGGGATCGCCGCCGTGGTCGCCGAGCCGAGCGACGAGCCGCGGACGGTCACGCTCGCGGGCATCATCTCCGGCGTGAGCCGGCGGGTCACCAAGACCGGTTCGCCCTGGGCGCAGGTGACCCTCGAGGACCTCGAGGGCTCCATCGAGGTGATGTTCTTCCCGACCAGCTACGCGCAGGCGGCGCTGCTGATCGCCGAGGACGCCGTCGTCGCGATCAAGGGCCGGACCGACGCCAGGGAGGACGCGGTCAAGCTGATCGGCTCCGAGCTCACCGTGCTCGACGTCACCGAGGCGCCGCGCGGTCCGGTGGTGATCAAGCTTCCTGCGACGCGCTGTACGCCGCCGGTGGTGGACCGGCTGCGCGACATCCTCAGCGCCCACCCGGGCACCTCGGAGGTCGTCCTGCACCTGCAGGGCCCGAACAACCTGCGGCTGCGGGCCGGTCGCACGGTGGCACCGTCCCCGGCGCTGATGGCCGATCTCAAGGCCCTGCTCGGCCCGTCCGCGGTCGGCGCCTGACACGCCCTGCCCGTCCTTTCGTACCGTGGAGGGCGTGAGCCAACCTCCGGTGCCGACGTCCGGGTGGTCCAGCGCCGACGAGCCCCAGGTCGGGATGTTCCGACAGGGCAGCGAGCTGAGCCGCTGGGCACTGGCCCGCTACCTGGTCGGGCGGGCGATCGCGCGCTCGGTCGGTGACGTGCTGCTGCTGGCCGCCGTCGTCGTCCTCGCCCTCGCCGTGCTGCTCGGGTGGCTGACCGGCGCGGCGGGCTGGGCGCTGTTCGTGGGGCTGGTCGGCCTCGGCGTCCTCGCGCTGCGTGCCGTCCTGCTGTGGCTGGTGCGGGCGCTGACGGCGGTGCGCGGCGACCAGCCGCTGGAGCACCGGATGCGCGCGCTGGTGTCCGACACCCGCCGGGACGTGCTGCGCGAACTGCGCCGCCTCGGGCTGCCCGGCCGCACCTGGTCGTTGCCGTTCCTGGCGCTGGCGCTGCTGCGCCGGCGCCGCCGCGCCGCGGTGCTCGAGCGGCTGCGCGGGTTCGAGGTCGAGCGGGTGGTGACGCCGTCGCGGCTGGACGAACTGCACCTCCTGCTGCGTACCGCCCTCGGGCGGGGCTGACAGACTGCTGCTCGTGCCGCTGTCGCCCGCGTACGCCCCCGCGCGTATAGCGGACCTGCGGGCCGCTGCCCTGATCGTCGCGGTCACCACCTTGGCCGGCCTCGTGCTGGGGCTGGTGTGGGGCTGGTGGAGCCCGCCTGGCCCGGCGGCGCTGGTGGTCGGGGGCGGCGCGTTCCAGCCCGACGAGACCGAGGCCTTCGTGGCAGCGGACGGCCGCTACGCGGTGCTCGCCGTCGGTGCCGGCCTGTGCTGCGCCCTGGTGGTCTGGTTCGCGCGACTGGCCCGCGGCGTCACGGCCCAGGTGGCGGTCGGGGTCGGCAGCATGGGGTCTGCGGTCGCGATGGCCGTGGCCGGCCGGTGGACCGGCGGCGGCTCGACCGCCGGCGCGGTCGGCACCGTGGTCCCCCGGCTTCCGGTGTCGGTCCACATGCACGGACTGCTGTTCGTGCAGGCTGCGGTGGCCGTGCTCGTCTACGGCATGTGCGCCTCCTTCGCGCGCGCCGACGACCTGGGCCGCCCGGAGCCGGCGTCAGTTGGCCGAGAGCGGCACCTGCACGACGCGGGGGGCGACGGCGATGCTGCCGGTGGCCTCGAGCAGCCGCAGTTCCCGCCGCAGTAGCCGCGCCACCCGCTCCAGCCGCGCGGCATCGGTCGGCTCCTCGAGCAACGCCTGCCGATCCGCCGGGGTCAGCGGCAGCCAACTCGCGAGCTGGTAGGACAGCACGGCCGGGTCGGTCGCCAACGGCTCCGCGGACGCGTTCCCGGTGCGTGCGACGGCCGCCGCGCGGAACCGCTCGTGCAGCGCCCGCACCGCCTGGCACAGCGTGGGCGTCGCGCCGCCGTCCACCTCCGGCAGGTACGCCACCCTCGCCCGCAGATACGTGGTGCCGGGCACCGGCGCCAGGATGCGGAACCGGCGGCTCCCGACCGCCATCAGGTCACTGGTTCCGTCCGGGTGGGGGCGGACCTCGGTGATCTCGGCGATCGTGCCGACCGTGCTGAAGCGGGCACCCGGGTCGCCGACCTCGCTGCCGGTGGTGATCCCGACGACGCCGAACGACCGCACGCCCCCCGGGGCGCTCACGTCGCGCAGCATCTCGCGGTACCGCGGCTCGAACACGCGCAACGGCAGGCCCATCCCGGGGAACAGGACCTGCCCCAGCGGGAACAGCCCGATCGTCGTGCTGCCGGCGCCGCTCGTGCTCACAGACACAGACCGTAATCGCCTCGCCGTGCCGCCGCCCCCGGTCCCACACACCGGG
>SCQZ01000488.1 GCA_004299665.1 Jatrophihabitans sp. | reverse complement strand
GTCACACCTTCACTCGCGAAGGGTCACTTCGGTCGCGGTGGGTGCTGGAAGCCCCAGAAACGCTGAGTTTTGCGGGTGGAGCTGAGGGGATTTGAACCCCTGACCCCCTCGATGCGAACGAGGTGCGCTACCGGACTGCGCCACAGCCCCGCGGCGGCCGGGCCGCCGGGTGACCCGCACACGGGCCGTCGCTAGGGTATCAGGCACTCAGGACGCGCGACGCCCAGCGACGGAGCCCGGTGTCTCCTCGGTGTAGAGCCCGGTGAGGTCGATGGTGTCCAGCGTCTGCAGTTCGATGTCGTCGTCGTCGATGCGCACGACGCTGTCCGGCACCCGGTCGAAGCGCTCGAGGTCGGCGGTCGCGTCGTAGCTGTCGGGCTGGCGCAGCAGCGCGCGCTGCTGGCGATTGACGCGTCGTTCACGGTCGCGCAGCGCCTGGCTGCGCAGGAACCAGAGGTACCCGACCAGTCCCCCGATGAACAGCACCGCGGGCCACCACGGCACGGACAGGAACGCCAGCGCCAGGAAGCTGAAGAACACCGAGCCACCGACCAGGATCGCCAGCGATCGACGGCGGCGCGTCAGCATCCGGACCCGCGCGGCGGACATGTCGGAGCGGTCGACGGGGTACATCAGTGCCTCCTGGGCAGCCGGAACCGGACGGCGGGTGCGGGACGCGAGTTCCTGGGGCGCCCGCTCGCGGGGGACGAAGACCTCGGTGCGCGCGGGGGCGTGTGAACGGCGGCCGAGCGCACGCATCGAGCGGCCGAAGCCGGCGACGGAGCGGTCCCGGCGCAGGTCGTCGTTGCGCCGCAACACCATCGGGACGATGACGATCAGCCACAGGATGACGAGGATGGAGACGGACAGCACCGGCGAGAGCATTCCGCACCTCCAGTCACATCCGTAACAGGCATCTCGTCACGTCACGGTAGTGACCCTCAAGCTGAACTTCAGGTAGATCACGCGGCGTGTCGTCCCGTCTCTTCCCGGCTCGCCGCGCGCCACGCCCGCGAGTCGGGGCGGAACCCGTGGCTCAGCCGGGCGGGCGGGGCAGCGAGGGCAGCCGGGACAGCAGCGTGCCGCCGTCCAGTTCCTCGACGGTGATCGCGAAGGCGATGTGGCTGCGCCAGGCCCCGTCGATGTCCAGGTAGCGCTCGTAGTACCCCTCGCGCCGCAGCCCGAGCTTCTCGACCACCCGCAGGCTGGCGGCGTTCTCGGGACGGATGTCCACCTCGACGCGATGCAGCCCGACCTCGGCGAAGAGGTGGTCGATGACGAGCGCGAGAGCCGTCGGCACGATGCCGCGCCCGGCGACGGCGCCGTCCACCCAGTACCCGACGTTGCAGGAGCGCAGGACGCCGTGCGCGATGTTCGCCGCGCTGATCTGCCCGACGACGCGCCCGCCGTAGCAGATCATGAACGGCAGCATCGTGCCGTCGCGCGCGGCCCGGCGCAGGGCGGCCCGCAGCGCGGGCCAGGCCCCCGGTGCGTGCCGCTCGGCCCAGGACCCGGCGGCGGTCGGCTCCCACTGCCGCAGCCATTCCTCGTTGCGCAGCCGCACCTCGCTCCACGCCCGGGCGTCACGCCATCGCGGCGGGCGCAGCAGCACCGGGCCGGCCGTCAGCTCGGCAGGCCACCCCGGGTGCGGCACCGCAGTGCCTCAGCGGTTGGCGAGCAGCAACGGCATGACGGTGACCCGCGAACCGGGCGCCACCGAGGTGACCTCCTCGTGCAGCACCACCAAGCAGTTGGATGCCGCCATGGACGCGATCAGGTGCGAGCCCGGACCGCCGACGAGCGAGACGCTGTACCCGCCGGTCGCCTCCCGGTGCAGGACCCCCCGCCGGTACTGGCGTACGCCCCCGGGGCTGTCCATCCGTTCCAGCGCCGAGGCCTGGACGGTGGCCCGGAAGTAGTTGCGCTTGCCGAGCAGTTTGCGGATCGCCGGACGGACGAAGGCCTCGAAGGAGACCAGGGCGCTGACCGGGTTGCCCGGCAGGCAGAAGATCGGGATCTGGTTGCCGAGGTGGCCGAAACCCTGCGGCTTGCCCGGCTGCATCGCGATCCGCGTGAACTCGACGGTCCCCAACTCCGACAGCGCCTGCTTGACGACGTCGAAGGCGCCCATGCTGACGCCGCCTGTCGTCACCAGGACGTCCGCGCGCAGCAGCATGCTCTCCAGGACGTCGAGCAACTTGGCGTGATCGTCGGGGACGATGCCGACCCGCCGGGCGTCCGCGCCCGCGTCGCGGCACGCGGCCGTCAGCAGGTAGGAGTTGGAGTCGCTCACCTCGCCGAAGCCGGGCCGGTGCCCGACCTCGACCAGTTCGCTGCCGGTCGAGATGACCAGGACGCGCGGGCGCGGCCGCACCGTCACGCGGTCCCGTCCGATGGCGGCGAGCAGCGCGATCTGCTGCGGGCCGAGCGCCGCCCCCGCGCCGAGCGCGGGTGATCCCGCGGGCAGGTCCTCCCCGGCGCGTCGCACGCACTCGCCGCTGCGGGCCGGCCGGTTGATCGCCACCCGGGCGACCCCGCGGTCCGTGTCCTCCAGCGGGACGACCGCGTCGGCACCCGACGGCACCGGCGCGCCGGTCATGATCCGCAGCGCCAGGCCGGGTCCCATGCCGGCGCGGGTGGTCGCCCCGGCCGCGACGTCGCCGACCACCGGCAGCACCGCGGGGTGCTCGGGGGTCGCGTCGCGGGTGTCGACGGCGCGGACGGCGTACCCGTCCATCGCCGAGTTGTCGAATCCGGGCAGTGGCACCTCGCTGACGATGTTCTCGGCGAGCAGCAGCCCCTGGGCGTCCATCAGGGTGAGCTCGATGGGGTCGAGCGCGCCGACGGCGTCCAGGACGATCTTCAGCTGCTCGTCGACGGTGCGCAGTCGCTCAGCCACGGCCGCCCTCCGCGCCGACGTGCCCGCGCAGCCAGGCGCCGAACTCCTCCCCGATCTGCGGATGCCGCTCGGCCAGCTGCACGATCGCCTTGACGTACTCCAACCGGTTGCCGGTGTCGTAGCGGCGGCCCCGGAACACCACGCCGTGCGCCGGGACGCCCTGCGCGACGAGGCGGCGGATGCCGTCGGTCAATTGGATCTCGCCCCCGGAACCCGGGGGCGTCTCCCGCAGCGCGTCGAAGATCTCCGGCGGCAGGACGTAGCGCCCGATCATCGCCAGCGTGCTCGGGGCATCCGCCGCGGCGGGTTTCTCGACCAGGTCGGCGACCGCGACCACGTCGCCGTCATCGCCCGCCACGGGCGCGACGCAGCCGTAGGCGCTGATGGCCTCGCGCCCGACGTCGATCAGCCCGAGCACCACCCCGCCGTGCTCGGCGTGCACGGTCAGCATGTCGGCGAGCAGGTCGTCCCGCTCGTCGATGAGGTCGTCCGGAAGCAGCACCGCGAACGGCCGGCCGGCACAGAACCGCTCCGCGCGGGCGACGGCGTCGCCGAGCCCCCGGGGTTCGCCCTGCTCGGCGAAGGCGACCTCCAGCAGCGCGGCGGCACGCCGCACGGACTCCAGCGATTCGATGTCACCCTTGTCGGTCAGGGCCTGCTCGAGGTCCGGCCGCGGCGCGAAGTAGTCCGCCAGCGCCTGCTTCCCGGGACTGACCACGACGAGCAGGCGTTCGATGCCGTTGTCGGCCGCCTCCGTGACGACGAACTCGATCGTCGGGGTCGTGACGAGCGGCGCCAGTTCCTTGGGCACGGCCTTGGAGAACGGCAGGAAGCGCGTGCCGAGACCGGCCGCCGGGACCACCGCCGTCCGCACGGACTGGGAGTGCATCTTCCGAGACTATCGGCGCGCGGTCCCCGACACTGGCACACGTGACTCCCGGATCCGCGGACGAGGACAAAGCGGCGCTGCGCCGGCACTTCCTCGCGCGCCGCCGGGCACTGTCCGACGCGCAGATCGCCGCCGCCAGGCAGGGCGTACGGGAGGCGGTGCTGCGACGGTGCCGCGAGCGTGGTTGGCGCTGCGTGGCGGCCTACGAGCCGCTGCGCACCGAGCCCGGGTCGACGGCGCTGCTGGACGGTCTCGCGGCGGCGGGGGTCGAGGTCATCGTCCCGGTCCTGCTGCCCGACCGCGACCTCGACTGGAGCCGGTGGCGCGACACGCCCGGCGGGGCGCTCGGGACGGCGGCGATCGCCCGCGCGGACGCCGTCCTGGTCCCGGCGCTGGCGGTGGCGCACGACGGCACCCGGCTGGGCCGCGGCGGCGGATCGTACGACCGCGTCCTGCCCCGCGTGCCCGCGGGCGTCCCCGTCGCCGCGCTGCTGCACGCGGGTGAGCTGGTCGCCTCGCTGCCGTGGCAGCCGTGGGACGTCCGCGTCGGCGCGGTCGTCCTGCCCGACGGCTGGCACCCGCTGCAGCCACCCCGGGTGGACGGGGAATAGCCCGGGGCGGCAAAATTGTTAGCAGTCGTGGAGCGAGAGTGCCAGATCGGCACGGCCGCCCCACGCTGCGCCGTTGGAGGAACGCCCGATGCCCACCTACCAGTACGCCTGCAGGTCGACCGAGTGCCGCAACGAGTTCGAGCGCGTGCAGTCGTTCTCCGACCCGGCCGTCAGCCACTGCCCGGTCTGTGGCGGACCGGTG
>SCQZ01000487.1 GCA_004299665.1 Jatrophihabitans sp. | reverse complement strand
CCATCTGATGGCGCGCGCCGACTTCCACGCCCTCACGGTCGCGCGCGTGGACCCGCTCACCGCCGACTCCGCGGCCGTCACGTTCGCCGTCCCCGAGGAACTGCGCGAGACCTTCGCGTTCCGCCCGGGACAGTCGCTGACGGTCCGGCACGGCGACGAGCGTCGCTCCTACTCCATCTGCGCGCCCGCCGGGCACCCACCGCGCGTCGGTGTCCGCGAGGTCGCCGGCGGGGCGGTGTCCGGCTGGCTGGTGCGGGGTGTGCGCCCCGGTGACGTCGTGGGTGTGCAGGCTCCGGCGGGATCGTTCACCCCGGACCTCGCCACCCCCGGCAACCACGTACTGATCGCTGCCGGGAGCGGCATCACCCCCGTGCTGTCCATCGCGTCGTCCGTCCTCGCCGCGGACGCGACCTCGACCGTCACGATCGTCTACGGCAACCGGCGGACCGACACCGTGATGTTCGCCGACGAGATCGCCGATCTGAAGGACGCGTACCCCTCGCGGGTGGTGCTGCTCCACGTGCTCTCGCGCGAGGCGCAGGAGGTGGACCTGTTCACCGGCCGGCTCGACCCGGCGAAGCTGCGCGTGCTGCTGCCCACAGCCGTCGACGTCGCGACCGTCGACCACTGGTGGCTGTGCGGTCCCTATCCGATGATCACCGGCGCGATCGAGGTGCTCACCGGCCTGGACGTCGATCGGGCCCGCATCCACCGCGAACTGTTCTACGTCGAGGACACGGCGCCGGAACCGGTCGAGCACGTCGACGCGAGTGTCGCCGGTGCCGCCCGGGTCACCGTCGTCCTCGACGGGCGCAGCACCGTGGTCCCGGTGGAGCGCACCGTGCCGATCCTCGACGGCTCGCAGCGCGTCCGCTCGGACCTGCCGTTCGCCTGCAAGGGTGGCGTGTGCGGCACCTGCCGCGCGAAGGTGATCAGCGGGCAGGTGCGCATGCGGCGCAACTTCGCGCTGGAGCAGGACGAACTCGCAGCGGGCTACGTCCTCACCTGCCAGGCACTGCCGGTCACCGACGAGGTCACCGTGGACTACGACGCGTAGGAGAGGACCACCGCATGCAGGACCGCACGCCGGACCCGTCGACCCTCGAACCGATCGAGCGGGCCTCGCTCGACGAGTTGCGAGCGCTGCAACTGCGACGGCTGCGGTGGACGCTGCGCCACGCCTACGACAACGTCCCGCACTACCGCGCCGCGTTCGACGCCGCGGGCGTGCACCCGGACGACTGCACCGACCTCGCCGACCTCGCGAAGTTCCCGTTCACCGTCAAGGCGGACCTGCGGGACACCTACCCGTTCGGGATGTTCGCCGTCCCCCGCGCACAGGTCTCGCGCATCCACGCGTCGTCGGGGACGACGGGACGCCCGACCGTCGTCGGCTACACCGCGCAGGACGTGCGCACCTGGTCGCAGGTGATGGCGCGCTCGATCAGGGCCGCCGGTGGCCGTCCGGGGGACATCGTCCACGTCGCGTACGGGTACGGGCTGTTCACCGGCGGACTCGGCGCGCACTACGGCGCGGAGGCGCTCGGCTGCACCGTCGTGCCGGTCTCCGGCGGCATGACCGAGCGGCAGGTGACGCTCATCAGCGACCTCCGCCCCGACGTGATCATGGTGACGCCGTCGTACATGCTGGCGATCGTCGACGAGCTGCGCCGGCACGGCATCGATCCGCGCGAGACGTCGCTCGCGGTGGGGATCTTCGGCGCGGAGCCGTGGACCAACGACATGCGCTGCGAACTCGAGCAGGATCTCGACATGCATGCTGTCGACATCTACGGGCTCTCCGAGGTGATCGGCCCCGGCGTCGCGCAGGAGTGCGTCGAGACCAAGGACGGTCTGCACGTCTGGGAGGACCACTTCTACCCGGAGGTCATCGACCCGGACACCGGGGAGGTACTGCCCGACGGCGAACGCGGCGAGCTGGTGTTCACCTCGCTGACCAAACAGGCGATGCCGGTGATCCGGTACCGCACCCGTGACCTCACCCGGCTGCTGCCCGGCACGGCCCGCACCATGAGGCGGATGGAGAAGATCACCGGCCGCACCGACGACATGATCATCCTGCGTGGGGTGAACCTGTTCCCGACGCAGATCGAGGAGCTGATCCTGCACACCCCGGCGCTGGCCCCGCACTTCCAGTGCGTGCTGACCCGGGCGGGGCGGCTGGACGAGCTGACCGTGCGCGTCGAGCGGCGGCCCGGCGCCTCCGACGAGGACGCGTCGGCGGCCGGCGGGCATCTGGCGGCGCTGGTCAAGCGCACGATCGGGGTCACGGTCGCGGTGGACGTCCGGGAGCCGGACGGCATCGAGAGGTCGATGGGCAAGGCGCGCCGGGTCGTCGACGACCGCCCGGCACGGTGAGCGGTCACCATCGCGCACGGACCCGGGTGGTGATCGCGTGCCTGCTCGCGACCGCGGTCGTGAGCGGCTGCGCGGTTGCCGTCCCGACGGCCGGGGCACCGCCGCTGCGCTACGTCGCGCTCGGCGATTCGTACTCGGCCGGCTCGGGCATCGAGCCGATCGACCTGGACGCGCCGCTGGAGTGCCTGCGTTCGGCCGCGAGCTACCCGCACGTGATCGCGGCCACGGTGGGTGCGCGGCTGACGGACGTCACCTGCCGCGGAGCCCGGACGACGGACTTCTTCGTGGGGCAGTACCCCGGCGTCGCTCCGCAACTGGACGCGGTGGCCGCCGGCACGCAACTGGTGACGATGACCATCGGCGGGAACGACTCCGGCCTGTTCGTCGACGCGCTGCTCGGCTGCATCGAGGCAGCGCTGCGAACCCTCGGGCAGGGCAGCCCGTGCCGTCACGAGTACGGGAGCCGGTTCGAGGACACGGTGCGGGCGGCGACCTACCCGGCGCTGGTACGGGTGTTGCGAGCGGTGCGGGACAAGGCACCGGCGGCGCGGGTCGCCATCCTCGGCTACCCGTGGATCCTGCCGCCCAGGACCGGTTGCTTCCCGCAGATGCCCATCGCCTCCGGCGACGTGCCGTACCTGTATCACTTGGAGCAGAGCCTCAACGACGCGATCCGGCGCGCGGCGACGACGACCGGGGCGACATACGTGGACATGGGCCGGGTGTCGGCGGGCCACGACGCCTGCCGCCCCGAACCGGACCGGTGGGTCGAACCGGTCCTGTTCGGCACCAACCCCGTGGTCGTGCACCCCAACGCCCGCGGTGAGGCCGGGATGGCCGCGCAGGCGCTCGCGGTGCTCCACCTGCGATGAGGCAGCGGCCCTGATGCGCGTGGTCGTCGCGCCGGACAAGTTCAAGGGGTCGCTGGGCGCGGCCGCGGTCGCCGGCTCGCTCGCCGCGGGCATCCGGGCAGCGGCGCCCGGCGTGGTCGTCGAGGAGGTTCCGGTCGCCGACGGCGGGGACGGCACGGTCGAGGCGCTGACGCGGGCCGGCTTCGCGCCCCGTCCGGTCGCGGTGGAGGGACCGCTCGGTGCGGCGGTGACGGTGCAGATCGCGCGGCGGGCGGAGGTCGCCGTCGTGGAGTCGGCCCAGGCGGCGGGGCCGGCCGGGCTCGACGGGCGATCGCCGGAGCCGGTGCGGGCGTCCTCGTACGGGCTGGGGCAGGCGATCGCGGCCGCGCTGGAGCAGGGGTGCCGCGAGGTCGTCGTCGGGCTGGGCGGCAGCGCCTGCACCGACGGCGGCGCCGGGATGCTGCAGGCACTCGGCGCCCGGCTGCTCGACGCGACCGGCGCGGACCTGCCGCGCGGCGCGGGTGGGTTGCCGGGGCTGGCCGTCGCCGACCTCGCCCCGGTGCGGGCCCGCCTGGGCGGGGTGCGGCTGGTCGCCGCGTGCGACGTGACGAACCCGTTGCTGGGCGGCCGGGGAGCCGCGCGGGTGTATGCCCCGCAGAAGGGGGCCGGCCCGGAGCAGGTGCGCGCGCTGGAGCGAGGGCTGGCGCGGCTCGCCGCGGTCCTCGAGTTCGGCGGCGCGCCGGCGGTTGCCGACGCCGCGGGAGCCGGCGCCGCGGGCGGGATCGGTTACGCCCTGTTGGTGCTGGGCGCCGAACGCCGCAGCGGCGCCGACCTCGTCCTGGACCTGCTCGGGCTCGCGGGACGGCTCGCCGGTGCCGATCTGGCCGTCACCGGCGAGGGCTCGCTGGATCGCCAGACGCTGCACGGCAAGGCACCGCTCCGGGTCGCCGCCGCGGCGGTCCGCGCCGGGGTCCCCGTCGTCGCGGCGGTGGGACGCAACGCGCTGACGGCCCGGCAGGCCGCCCGTGCCGGCTTCGCGCGCGTCTACGCGCTGAGCGACCTCGAACCGGACCCCGCCACCTGCCTGGCGCGCGCCCCGGACCTGCTGTACCGCGTCGGCACCCGGGTGGCGGCGGACTGGGCCGATCGGCCAGAGTGAGGTCATGGGACGGCTCGAGTCGAAGATCGCGATCGTGACCGGGGCGGGGCAGGGTATCGGCCGCGCGATCGCCACCAAACTCGCCGCCGAGGGGGCGACCGTCGTCGTCACCGACATCGACCTGCCCACCGCCGGCGAGACGGCGGCCGCGATCGAGCGTGCCGTCGCACTGCGCCTGGACGTGACCGACCGCGACGCCGTCGCCGCGGTCGCGGCACAGGTCCTGGAGCGGTTCGGCCGGGTCGACGTGCTGGTCAACAACGCCGGATGGGACAAGGGTGTCGCGTTCGTCGACTCCGACCCGGCCGACTGGGACCGGGCGATCGCGATCAACCTCTACGGGCAGTTGCACACCTGCAAGGCGGTGCTGCCGGCGATGATCGCGCGCGGCTCGGGCGCGATCGTCAACCTCGGTTCGGACGCGGGACGCGTCGGTTCCTCCGGCGAGGCCGTCTACTCGGCGGCGAAAGGTGGCGTCATCGCCTTCACCAAGTCCCTCGCCCGCGAGGTGGCCCGCCACGCCGTCCGGGTCAACTGCGTCTGCCCCGGGCCGACCGACACGGCGCTGTTCGCGGCGATGGGCGGGCCGGGCCTGCGGGAGGCCCTGGTGCGGGCGATCCCGTTCCGCCGGCTGGCCGAGCCCGCCGACATCGCGAACGCCGTCGCCTTCCTCGCCTCGGACGAGGCGTCGTACATCACCGGGCAGACCGTCAGCGTCAGCGGCGGACTCACGATGTCCTAGGAGGCTCACCTTGCCCTACGACGGGTACGCGCAGTTGCGCTTCGAGCGCCGTGACAACGGCGTCGTGCTGATCACGATCGACAACCCGGAAAAGTACAACGCGACGGACGAGCAGTTGCACGGCGAACTGGCCCGGGTGTGGCGTGACGTCGCTGCCGACGAGACGACCCGGGTCGCGGTGATCACCGGCGCCGGCAGGGCCTTCTCGGCGGGCGGTGACCTCGACATGGTCCAGCGGATGGCCGGCAACCACGACCGGGTCGCCCACATGCTGCACGAGATGAGCGACATGGTCTACAACGTGATCAACTGCGACAAGCCGATCGTCTCGGCGATCAACGGCGTCGCGGTCGGAGCGGGGACGGTCGTCGCGCTGCTCGCCGACATCTCGGTCTGCGCGCTCGACGCGAACATCGGCGACGGGCACGTCAGGCTCGGGGTCGCGGCCGGGGACCACGCGGCGATCCTGTGGCCGCTGCTGTGCGGGATGGCGAAGGCACGCTACTACCTGCTCACCGGGGAGATGATCACGGGCGAGGAGGCCGAGCGCATCGGCATGGTCAGCAAGGCGGTACCGCGCGAGCAGGTGCTGCCGGAGGCGCTGCGGGTCGCGGACGCGCTCGCGGCCGGGTCGCAACTGGCGATCCGGTGGACGAAGCGATCCCTGAACAACTGGCTGCGGATGGCGGGGCCGGTCTTCGACCAGTCCGCCGCCTACGAGATGCTCACCTTCCTCGGCCCGGACGTCCTCGAGGGCGCCGCCGCGCTGCGCGAGAAGCGCCCCCCGCGGTTCCCGTCGGCGCAGGGCGTCTGAGACCGGGTGCCCCGGCGGCGCGGTCAGCAGCGTTCGAGGCGCTCGCGCTCCGCGGGGTCGGCGAGGCCCGCCCGGATCCGGAAGTGCATCTTCTTGCCGGTCGCCGTCCGTGGCAACGACTCCACGAACCGGTACGCGTGGGGTCGCTTGTAGGCCGCCAGCATCGGGTGTTCGCGGCAGTGCCGGTCGCACTCGGCCACCGTCAGGCCCTCCCCGGCGGGGACCACGTAGGCGACGACGACCTCGCCCCACTTCGCGTCCGGCATCCCGACCACCAGCGCGTCACCGACCAGCGGGTGCTCGTTGAGCACCTCCTCGACCTGGACCGGGTGGACGTTCTCACCCCCTGAGATGATCATGTCGTCCTTGCGGCCGACGATCGTGACGTACTCGCCCCCGTCCCAGGTGGCCAGGTCGCCGGTGTAGAACCAGCCGTCGCGGAACCGCCCGGCCTCCTCGGCCGGGTTGTTGGCGTAGGCGTACCCCGACTTCACCGAGCGCATGATCGCCTCGCCGACCGTGGCACCGTCCCGCGGCACGACGTCGGCCGGATCGGCCGGGCGCCCGTCCTCGTGCACGCGCACGACCGCCACGTCGTCGTCGGTGCAGGCGCGGCCGGCCGTCCCGGCATGATCGGGCAGGTCGCCGGGACGCAGGAAGGTGTTCCAGAAGGCCTCGGTGGTGCCGTACCCGTTGAAGATCCGGGGGGTGAGCATGCTCTGGTAGCGCAGGCACGCGGCCCGCTCCAGCGGGGCGCCCATCGTGACGATGCCGCGCAGGGCGGACAGGTCACGGGGGCGGGCCTGCTGGGCATCGGCGAGCATCGCCAGGTTGGTCGGCGCCCCGACCAGGAAGGTCAACCCCTCGCTCGCGACGAGGTCCAGGCAGGCCCCGGCGTCGAAGGCACGCATGCTCACCGCCGCCGCGCCGCAGTAGAAGACCGGGTTGGGGCCGCCCGAGTACAACCCGCCACGGTGGAACCACGGGCTCATGTTCAGCGTCTTGTCGCCGGGTTCCAGCGGGAAGTGCATGATCACGTCGTGCGCGGTGAGCACCTCGGCGAAGCTCGGCAGGGACACGCCCTTCGGCATGCCGGTGGTCCCCGAGGTGTAGAGCCGGGTCGTCTCGTCCCACGTCGTCGCGCCACCGTAGGGCGCCAGCCCGGGCTCGGAGTGCAGCAGGTCGTCGAAGGGCTGCGCGGGGCCGCCGTCGCCGGGCCCGGTGACGAGCACCGCGTCGGGCTTGTGGGTGGCACGCTCCAGTGCGTCGGCGCATCCCGCCGCAAGACTCGCGTCGAAGGCGAACACGCGGGGTTCGCTGTCGTCGATCACGTGCGCGGTCTCGCCCGGCGCGAACCGGAAGTTCACCGGTGACGCGATCGCACCCAGGTGCTGTGCCGCCAGGTACAGCAGCGCGAACTCGGCGCCGTTGAACAACTGGAACGCCACGACGTCACCCGGCCGGACCCCGCGATCGGCCAGGCCACGGGCGACCCGCTCGACGTCCGCGCCGAGGTCCGCGTACGTCCAGCGGCGGCCGGAGGCCGTGTCGTGCAGCGCCAACCGTTCGGCGTAGCGGTGGACGTTGCGGCGGAACCCGGCGTAGAAGGTGAAGTGGCGCCCGACGACGTCGCGCAGCGCCGCCGGGTCGTACCGGTACCTGCCCGCCATGACCGTGCCTCCTGCCCTATCGGTGCGGTGCCGTCAGCACCGCGACGCAGTTCTGCCCCCCGAAGCCGAAGGCGTTGGTGGCCGCGACCCGGACCGGCATCCGCCGCGCCCGGTTCGGTACGAAGTCCAGGTCGCACTCCGGGTCCGGCGTCTGCAGGTTGATCGTCGGCGGCACGGCGCCGTCGCGGATCGCCAGAGCGCACACCATGACACCCAGCGCGCCGGCCGCCCCGATCAGGTGCCCGACCATCGACTTCGGGCTGCTGACGGCGAGCCGGTCGGCGGCGGCCCCGTACGCGGCGCGGATCGCCATCGTCTCGGTGCGGTCGTTCGCGGGGGTGCTGGTGCCATGGGCGCAGACGTAGTCGACCTGCTCCGGCAGCACGCCGGCGTGCGCGAGGGCGTGCCGGATGGCCCCGGCCGCGTGGACGGCCTGCGGGTCGGGCGCGGTGACGTGGAAGGCGTCGGCGGTGAGCGCCCCGCCGGCCAGGCGGGCGTAGGCCCGCGCCCCGCGACGCGCGGCGTGCTCGGCCGACTCCACCACGAACACGACGGCGCCCTCCCCGAACACGAAGCCGTCCCGGTCGGCCGAGAACGGCCGTGACGCCCGTTCGGGGTCCTCGTTGCGTCGCGACAGCGCGCCCATCGTGATGAGCCCGGCGAACATCACCGGGGTGATCGCGGCATCGGTGCCCCCACAGATCACGGCGTCCACCTCGCCGGACAGCACCAGGCGGCGCGCCTCGACCAGGGCGTACACGCCGCTCGCGCAGGCCAGGGCGCTCGCGGACACGGGCCCGTGCACGCCGAGGTCGATCGACACCTCGCAGGCGGGCATGTTGGTCAGCGAGGACGGCACGAAGTACGGCCCGATGCGTCCGGGCGGGTCGGCGAGCAGGCTGCGGGTCGCCTGCTCGACCGTGTCGAAACCCGCCACGGCGCAGTTGACGATCACCCCGACACGGTCGCGGTCGACGGCTGTGCCGTCGAGGTCGAGTGCGGCGTCGGCGACGGCCTCGCGGGCGGCGGCCACGGCGAACTGGGTGAACCGTGCCGAGCGCCGCAGCCGCTTGCCCGACAACACGGTGGCCGGATCGAAGCCGCGCACCTGCGCGGCGATCCGTACCGGCAGGTCGGAGGCGTCGAAGGCATCGATCGGGGAGACGCCGGAACGGCCGTCCAGCAGCGCCCGCCAGGTCGATTCGCGATCGAGCCCGACCGGTGTCACCGCCCCGATGCCGGTGATCACGACAGCAGGCTGCGCCGGTCCGACCACCCTTGCATCGTCGCACCGTCCGCGTCCCGTCCGGTACCGGGGCCGGGCCGCACGCCTGCGCGCCGCTGCCGGTCGGGGGTACAGTCCTTGCGGCCCTGCTCGGTGCCGTTGCGACGGCCGGCGATCCGGAGGTGAGCGACATGGGTCCCGAACCGCCCAGTCATAGTTGCGCACGCTCCGTCCCCCGCGCCGCGAGGTAGGCCGCCGGTCCCCGGCCTCGAACCCGCGTGCGCCTGCACCGCCCCCGCGGGCCTGATCGACACCGAGGCGCCCCATGACCCTGCTGCGGCCGTACTCCGCCGACGCGGCGCTCGGGCGCGCCCGCGGGCGCTACCTCGCCGACGCCCTCGTGCTGGCCGGGATGGCGGCGCTGTTCTGGCTGCTCGTGCGCCTGGCCCACGGCGTCAACGCCCCGTTCAACCGCGTCTCGGCGCCGTCGTCGGTGTCGACCGACCCGGCGGCGCTGCCGTACTACGCCGCGCGCTCGCTGCTGCGCATGTTCGTCGCGCTCGGTGCCTCGACGCTGTTCACGCTCGTGTACGCGACCGCCGCCGCGCGGTTGCGGCGGGCAGAGAAGGTGCTCGTCCCGATCCTGGACGTGCTGCAGTCGGTGCCCGTCCTCGGCTTCTTGTCGGTCACCCTCACCATGTGGCTGACGCTGTTCCCCCACTCGGTCCTCGGCGTCGAGTGCGCCTCCGTCTTCGCGATCTTCACCTCGCAGGCGTGGAACATGACCTTCGCGTTCTACCAGTCGCTGGTCACCCAGCCGCGTGAGTTGGACGAGGCGGCGCGTGCCCTGCGGCTGACGCGATGGCAGCGGTTCTGGAAGCTGGACGTCCCCAACGGGATGATCCCGCTCGTCTGGAACGCGATGATGAGCTTCGGGGGCGGGTGGTTCTTCCTCGTCGCCTCCGAGGTCATCTCGGTCAACAACCACACCTACGCGCTGCCGGGTATCGGCAGCTACGTGGCCTCGGCCAGTGAGCACGGCCAGGTCGGACGGATGCTGCTGGCCGTCGTCGTCATGGTGGCGATGGTGATCGGGGTCAACGCCGTCTTCTGGCGGCCGCTCACCGCCTGGGCGGAGCGGTTCCGGGTGGAGAATGCGGTGGCGGCCGAGGTGCCGCGCAGCGTGATGCTCGCGTTGCTGCGACGGTCGGCGCTGCCGGCACTCGCGGGCCGCGGCCTGCGACCGGTCGGCCGGACGCTGGACCGCCTCACCCGCCCCTTCGGCCTGGCCGAGTACCCGCTCCAGGAGCACCCGCGGCGCCGGCGTGCCGGCGACGCCGCCTTCGTCGTGGCGGTGACGGCGCTGGTCGGCTGGGGGCTGTGGCGGATGCTCGGCTACGTCGAACGCCACACCGGCCTGGGCGAGTTCGGCCACGCCTTCCTGCTCGGGCTGGCCACGCTCGGCCGGGTGATGGTGCTGCTGGTGGCGAGTTCGCTGGTGTGGGTGCCGGTGGGCGTGTGGATCGGGATGAACCCGCGGGTGTCGCGCTACGCGCAGCCGGTGGTCCAGGTGCTGGCGAGTTTCCCGGCGAACTTCCTGTTCCCGCTGTTCACCCTCCTGTTGATCCGTACCGGGATCAGCATCGACGTCGGCGGCATCTTCCTGATGGCCCTGGGTGCGCAGTGGTACATCCTGTTCAACGTCATCGCCGGCGCGTCGGCCATCCCCACCGATCTGCGCGAGGCCGTCACGAGCCTCGGGCTCGGTCGCCGGCAGCGATGGCGGTCACTGATCATGCCGGCGATCTTCGCCGCCTGGGTGACCGGAGCCATCACCGCCGCCGGTGGCGCCTGGAACGCCTCGATCGTCGCCGAGGTCGTGAGCTACCGGCACACCACGCTCACCGCGTACGGGCTGGGCGCGTACATCACGCAGTCCACCGCGGCGGGCAACTTCGCGCGGACCCTGGTCGGGGTGTCCGTCATGAGCGTCTACGTCGTGGGCCTCAACCGGCTGCTGTGGCGCCGGCTGTACCGGCTGGCCGAGACCAGATTCTCCTTGCAGCAAGGGTGATGAGCGATGGCACACACGATTCGCGACCGGTCGGCGCCGCTCATCGAGGTCGACGACGTCTGCAAGAGCTTCCCCGGCGCCGGCGGCGCCGAGTTCGTGGTCCTCGATCACGTCTCGCTCACCCTGGACGAGGGCGAGATCGTCGCGCTGCTGGGCAAGTCCGGGTCCGGCAAGTCGACGCTGCTGCGGTCCATGGCCGGTCTCATCGCGCCCACGTCCGGCGAGGTGCGCTACCGCGGCGAGGTCCTGCGCGGCGCCAATCCCGGCGTCGGCATGGTGTTCCAGTCCTTCGCCCTCATGCCGTGGCTGACGGTGCAGGCGAACGTCGAACTCGGCCTGCAGGCACGTGGCGTCGCGGCCGGGGAGCGTCGTGCCCGCGCGCTCGCGGCGATCGACGTCATCGGCCTGGACGGGTTCGAGAGCGCCTACCCGAAGGAGCTGTCCGGGGGGATGCGCCAGCGGGTCGGCTTCGCCCGCGCCCTGGTGCTGGAGCCGGACGCACTGCTGATGGACGAGCCGTTCTCCGCGCTCGACGTGCTGACCGCCGAGAACCTGCGCAACGAGTTGACGGTGCTGTGGGCCCGGCCCGAGTTCCCGACGAAGGCGATCTGCATCGTCACCCACAACATCGAGGAGGCCGTCATCCTGGCCGATCGCGTGCTGGTGCTCGGCGCCAACCCCGGTCACATACGCGCGGAGGTTGCGGTGCGGCTGCCGCGCCCGCGGGACCGGCGCAGCGCCGGCTTCGAGGCAACGGTCGACCAGTTGTACGCGATCCTCACCGGACGTGACGAGCAGTCCAGCGCCGCGCGGATCGCGTCGCCCGGCCCGTTGACGCACCCGCTGCCCGCCGCCAGCGTGGGCGGACTCGCCGGCCTGATCGAGATCGTCTACGCCCACGACGGCCGGGCCGACCTCGCCGACCTCGCCGGTGAGCTGTCCTTCGAGGTCGACGACCTGCTGCCGCTCGTCGACGCGGCGGTGATGCTCGGTCTGCTGGAGGTGCGCGGGGCGCAGGCGTCGCTCACCAGTACCGGCCGCGCCTGGTACACCGCCGACATCCTGGCCAGCAAGGAGATCTTCGCCGGGGTGGCGGCCGAGCGCGCTCCGCTCGTGCGCACGATCGTGAAGGCGCTCGAGAACAGCGAGGACGGGACGCTGCGCGACGACTTCTTCCGCGACCTGCTGCGCGGCGGGTACGCCGCGGACGACATCGAGAGGCAGCTCGACATCGCGATCGACTGGGGCCGGTACGGGGAGCTGTTCGACTACGACGCCGACAGCGGGGAACTGGTGCTGTCGGCGGCGGTCCCCGGGCGGTAGCGGACGCGTCAGCCGGTCGCCGGTGCGGGGCCGCCGACGTTGACCGTGAGCGGCCCGGTGCCGGCGCGGGTGATGACCTCCTGCGCGGGAACCGACCCGGCGTTGACCTCCCGGTGCACGAGGTGTCGGGGAATGTGGACGAAATCGCCGGGCCCGGCCTCGACGGCCTCGTGGCCGCCGGGGCCGAACTCGATGCGGACGGTGCCTGCGAGGACGTACACCGACGTGTCGTGCTCGCCGTGGTGGTGCCATCCGGAGGCGACACCGGGCTCGGTGCGCACCAGGCCGGACCACAGCCCGTCGACGGTGATCGCCTGCTCGCGCACCTTCCCCGGCGTCGGATCCGCCAGGCGGCGATCGGCCGGGCGCACGCCGACCACCTTCTGGACATCACTCATCGGACAGGTCCCTTCCCGAGGTCTGGGGGATGAGGCTAGAGCGCCCCGCGCGGCCGCGGAAGGGGTGGCCGGCACCGCCGGCGGGCGGCCGCACGGTCAGTGGCCGAAGCGGACCCGGGGCAGCGCCCGGGCGAGCCAGCGCGGCGAGCGCCACGCCGCGTGCCCGGTGAGGCGCAGGACGACGGGCAAGATCACGAGACGGATGCACAGCGCGTCGAGGAACACCGCCACGGCCAAGATGATCCCCATCTCCTTGGGGGCGAGCGGACCGGAGAGGGCGAAGGTGAGGAAGACCGCGACCATCACCCCGGCGGCGGCCACGACGACCCGGCCCGAGCTGCGCAGCGCCTCGCGCGAGGCATGGTGCGGGTCACCGGTGGCGTCGTAGTGCTCGCGTGCGGTCGAGAGCAGGAACAGCGTGTAGTCCATGGCGACACCGGTCAGCATCGCGCCGAAGAACAGCGGTCCCCACGCGTCGACGAATCCCTGGGGCCGGAAGTGCAGCAGCCCGGAGAGGTGGCCGTCCTGGAACACGAGCCGGGCGACGCCGAACGCCGCCGCTATCGAGGCGAGATTGGTGACGGTGCCGACGAAGGCGACGAGCGGGCTGCCGAGCGCGACGAGCAGCAGCAGGAAGCCCAGTGCGATCAGCAGCCCGAAGACCAGCGGCGTACGCGCGGAGAGCAGTTGTTGCAGGTCGTGGTTCTCCGCCGCCGCGCCACCCACCAGCGATCCGGCCGGCAAGGCGTGTCGGATGCGGTCGATCGTCGCGCCGGTCGCCGGTGACGACGCGTCGCTGGTCGGGATCGCGGTGATCATCGACCAGCCGTTGCGCTGCGCGGCGGGCAGGGCGGCTGCGATGCCGGGATCGGCCGCCAGCACGTGCCCGGCGGCGGCATCGCCGGACGGGGTGAGGACCTGCAGCGTCCCCGGTGCGCCGGGCCCGAACGCGTCGACGACCTGCGTGTAGCCGGCGCGGGCGGGCTGATCGGCCGGGATGATCGTGATCGAGGGCATGCCGGTCCGCAGGCCGATGACCGGGATCGCCAGCACCGCGAGCACCGCCACCATCGAGGCGCCGGCGATCCAGGGGCGGCGGTGCAGCGCCGCACCCCAGTGGTGCATGAGCTTCTCCATGCCCCGGTGATGGCGCTGCCCGGTGGCGGTCGCGGCCTGCGACCGGGCCTCGTGCCGGCGGTCGCGGCGACGCGCTCCCGGTAGCCTGACCCGCCCGGCGTCGATGCTGGTGCCGAGCTTCCCCAGCACGGCCGGCAGCAGGGTCAGCGTCGCGCCCAGCACGGCGACCACCGACGCCATGATGCCCAGGGCCATGGAGCGGAATGCCGGTGACGGGACCAGCAAGATCGTGGACAGCGACACCAGCACGGTGAGGCCGGAGAACGCGACGGCCTTCCCGGCGGTGGCCATCGTCTCGGCGACGGCATCGACGGCGGCCTGCCGGTCGCCGCGTGCGGCGTGACGGCGGGCCAGCGCCGCGCGGAACCGCACGACGAGGAACAGCGCGTAGTCGATGCCGAGTGCGAGGGCGAACATCATCGCGAAGTTCAGTGCCCACACGCTGACCGGTGCGACGTGGGTGGCGATGACCAGCGCGCCGGCTGCGGTGAGCAGGCCGGCCATCGTGAGCATGAGCGGCAGGCCCGCCGCGACCAGGCTGCCGAATGCGACGACCATCACGACCAGTGTGACCGGCCACGACAGCACCTCGGACCGGATCATCGCGGCGTGGTTGACCTTGTTGAAGTCCGACCACAGGGCGCTGTCACCGGTGAGGTTCACCGACACCGTCGGCGTGGCGAGCCTGCTCAACGGCCCGGTGAGCTCGTCCGCCGCGCGCACCATCGCGTTCGCGTCCGCCCCTGCGCCGCCCTGGACGATCGCGGTGCGGCCGTCGCGCGACAGTGAGATACCCGGCTGCGGCGGGACCACGACGGAGATCCGGGGGTCGGCCCCGAGCAGCCGCTCGATCTTCGGGAGTACCTGCTGCGCCGCGGGGTCCTGTGCGATCGGCCGGGCGCCGTCGTGCACCACCACCTGCAACGCGGTGGCGCCGAGCCCGTCGAAGTTCCTCGCGATGACGGCACGGGCGGCGACGGACTGGCTGCCGGAGTCCTGCCAGCCCGCGCCCGACAAGGCCGTCGCGACCTTCGGTGCGAATGCGCCGAAGACCGCGACGATCAGGATCCAGAGCACCAGCACCAGTCGCAGGTGACCTGCGGCCCATGCGCCGAGGCGGGCGAGCCCGGTGCGCCGCCCCGGCCCCGAATCGAAACGCTGCCGCGTGGTGAGGTCTTCGGCCACCTGGGAGTCGATCGTCACGGCCGTCACCGTACGGATACCCCAGTGGGTAAGCAAGCCATACCTATCAGGGTATGTGTCAGGTCACATGGCGCGACACGAGTGGACGGCACGTGAGAGTTGCGCGTGTACCTCGCGGCGGGTTACCGTGCAAGGGTCTTGATACCCCACTGGGTATATCACCGAGGAGTGGATCCGTGTTGGAGATCAGCCTGGAGCGCTTCGCCGCCGCACACGGCGACGGTGCGGTCGTGATCGATGTGCGAGAACCGGCCGAGTACGTGGCCGGGCACGTGCCGGGGGCGAGCCTGGTGCCGCTGGCGCAGGTGCCGCGGCACACAGGTGATCTGGACCGGTCGCGTCCGGTGTACGTCATCTGCGCGACCGGCAATCGCAGCCTGTCGGCGACGGGTCTGCTGCGCCGTGCCGGTCTCGATGCGTACTCCGTCTCCGGGGGGACCCGGGCGTGGGTCGAGTCGGGCCGCCCCGCGGTCACCGGACCCCGCGCCGCACTCGGCTGAGGGCAGGGATCACCGTGTACTTCGCACAGCACTACCTGGACTGTCTGTCCCAGGCGTCCTACCTGATCGGCGACGAGCGCTCCGGGCGCGCGGTGGTCGTGGACCCGCGGCGCGACATCGAGGTCTATCTCGCCGACGCCGCCGAGCACGGGCTGCGGATCGAGGGTGTCGTCATGACGCACTTCCACGCCGACTTCCTGGCTGGGCACCTCGAACTGGCCGGGGCGACCGGCGCATGGATCGGCTACGGCCCGTCCGCGCGGACCGAGTATCCGATCCGCCACCTGGCCGACGGCGAGCGGGTGGACCTGGGACTCCCCGGCGGTGTCGTGCTGCAGATCATGCACACCCCCGGGCACACTCCGGAGGCGATCAGCGTGCTGGTGTACGAGCACGGCGGGGACGAGGTTCCGTACGGGGTGCTCACCGGTGATGCCCTGTTCATCGGCGATGTCGGCCGCCCCGACCTGCTGGCGTCCGTCGGTGTGTCCGCGGAGGAACTGGGCGCCATGCTGCACGATTCGGTGCAGCACAAGTTGATGGGACTTCCGGACGCGGTGCGGGTCTTCCCGGCGCACGGTGCCGGCTCGGCATGCGGGAAGAACCTGTCCACGGCGACCCGGTCGACGGTCGGGGAACAGCGGTCCACCAACCCCGCCTGCCTGCCCATGCCGCCCGAGCAGTTCGTCCGCATGGTGACGCAGGGGCAGCCCGCGCCGCCCGCGTACTTCGGCTACGACGCGCGGCGCAACAAGGAGAACCGGGCGACGTACCACCACGACGACGTTCCCGCGCTGGCCTACCCGCAGGTGCGCGATGCCGTCGCCCGCGGGTCGGTGGTGCTGGACACCAGGGACGCCGACGAGTTCACCGCCGGGCACCTGCGCGGCTCCCTCAGCGTGCCGTTGGACGGCCGGTTCGCCGAGACCTCCGGGATCGTGCTGACGCCGCAGGACAGCGTCGTGATCGTCGCGGCACCGGGGCGCGAGACAGAGGCCGCGACCCGGCTGGCACGTATCGGTTTCGACAACGTGGCCGGGTATCTGCCCCTTGTCGAGGCCGTGCTGACCCGGCTCGACCCGGCGCAGATCGGCCATGCGTCGCGGCTCACCCCGGCAGGGCTGGACGCGGTCCTGACGCGGCGGTCCGACGTCGTGCTGATCGACGTTCGCAACCCCGTGGAGGTCGCCGACGGAATGATCCCCGGAGCGCGGCACATCCCCCTGGCGCAGTTGCCCGGCCGCGCCGCGCAGATCCCCGCGGACCGGCCCGTCGTGCTCACCTGCGCGGGCGGCTGGCGCTCGTCGGTCGCGGCCGGTTACCTGCGGGCGCACGGCTTCACGGACGTGTCCGACCTCATCGGCGGCTACGACGCTTGGCTCGCCCGCCGGCGCGCTCTCGCGACTCCGGCCTGAGGTCGACCGCGTGGGGAGCCGCCCGGCGATGCGGGCGTTCGGCCCGGACGTCGCGCGCCGGCCGGATGCGGGTGCGTGATGCCGGTCCTGGTCGCCGTACTCGGTGCCGTCATCGGCGTCTCGCTCGGGGCGCTCGGCGGCGGGGGGTCGGTGCTGACCGTCCCGGCCCTCGTCTACGCCCTCGGCGAGCCCGTGGGTCGGGCCACCACGGCGAGCCTGGTGATCGTGGGGATCACGTCACTGGCGGGCGCTGTGGGTCACGCCCGCGCCGGGCGGGTGCGCTGGGGCGCCGGCATCGCGTTCGGCGTGGCCGGCGTGGTCACCAGCTTCGCCGGCAGTTGGGTCAACCGGATGATCGATGCGAACGCGTTGCTGCTCGCCTTCGCCGGCCTGCTGCTGCTTGCCGCCACCGGCATGCTCCGGCGGCTACGGGGCGAGTCCGGCGCCGTGCCGCATCGGGACCCCCTGCCCGAACCCGCCGGGGGAACCGGGGTCGCGCCGGATTGCCGGCCGGGCCCGGTTCGGGGCGTGGCCGTCCGCCCCCGGACCGCAGCGCCCCGGATCGCCGGTCGGCCGCCGGTCGCTTCGCGGTCGGCGCTCGTCCGGATGGCGGTGGCCGGGCTGGCCGTCGGCTTCCTGACCGGGCTCTTCGGTGTGGGCGGGGGATTCGTGATCGTCCCGGCCCTGACGCTCGCGCTGGGATACACGATGCCGGAGGCGGTCGGCACCTCGCTGCTGGTGATCGCCATCAACTCGGCGGCCGCACTGGCGGCGCGCGCGGGTCACGAGAGCTTCCAGTGGGGTGTCATCGTGCCCTTCACCGCGGCGGCGATCGCCGGGTCGCTGCTGGGCAAGCGGATCTCGGACAGGATCTCCGGTGACACCCTGACCCGTGCGTTTGCGGTGCTGCTCGTGCTGCTGGCGGCCTACGTTGCCGTCCGGAGCATCAGCGGCCTCGCGTCGTAGCCGCGCCACCCGTGCGCCGCACGGGTGCGCTTCCCCCCTCGTGTGACCAGATTTCCGCCCGGATTGTGGTCACACGAGGGGGGAAGCGGGCCGGGGGGCGGGCCGGCGGATGAACCGGCCTTCGGGTTCGCCCAGGATGTGGCCGTCGTGCATGATGCGCCGCCCGCGCAAGAAGGTGTCGGTGACGCGGGCGGTGAGTGGGAATCCTTCGAACGGCGTGTATTCCTGGGTGGAGGCCGAGTCGGCGGCGTGGACGGTCCAGGGTGCGTCGTCGTCGACGAGGGCGATGTCGGCGTCGTAGCCAGCGGCGATCTTGCCCTTGGTGTGCAGTCCGAACCGGCGTGCCGGGTTCGTGGACAGCAACTCGGCGATGCGGCGGTGTGACAGGCCGCGGGGCACGCCCTCGCTGACCAGGCCGGGCAGCAGGTACTCCGCGCCCCCGAAGCCCGACTTGGCGACCCAGATGTCCTCGCGCGGCACGCCGAACTTCACCTCGTCGCGGCAGCAGGCGTGGTCGGAGACGACCCAGTCCACGTTCCCGGCCAGGACGTGCTCCCACAGTGCCTCGACGTCCTGGCGCGAGCGCAGCGGCGGGTTGACCTTGCCGCCCAGGCCGTGGGCGGTGGTGAAGTCGGCGAGCAGGTGCCCGATCGTGACCTCGCGCCGGAAGTCGATGTTCGGGAACGCGGTGGCCATCCGCATCGCGGAGTCCATCGCGGCGGCCGAGGACAGGTGCAGCAGGTTGATCGTCGGCAGCGCCGTCGCGTGCGCGAGGTAGGAGGCGATGGCGACGGCGAGCCCCTCCGAGTGCGGGGGCCGGGAGGCGCTGTAGGCCTCCAGGCCCCGCAGCCGGTCCTCCCGCTGCACGATCGCCTGGTAGGCGCGCATGATCTCGGCGGTCTCGCAGTGCAGCGACAGCGAGATGTCGTCCGCGATCTCGGGGAACCGCTCGCGGGCCGCCTGCACGCCGCGCATCACGAACTCGAAGTGCGCCACGTCGTAGTGCTCGTCCTCGGGGATCATGAGGAACTTGCGCTGGTCGGCCGAGGCGCCGTGCAGCCCGAACCCCCCGTAGAACATGAAGATCTTGAACGACGTGACGCCGAACTCGCCGATCAGGTCCGGGATCTCCTCGATGTGCTCGCGCATCATTGGGGCCACGTGGAAGCTGTAGTCGATGAACGCCCGGCCCGCCGCCGCGTCGAGCACCTTCGGCAGGAACTGCCGGTACGGCCCCGACTGGTTCAGGTAGTACTGGCCGGTCCGGATGTAGGTGATACCGGTCGTGACCCCGCCCTGCGCAGACGCGCTGCTCTCCGAGGCCGCGTCCTGGGCCAACGGGTTGTAGATGCCCCAGTGCTGGTGCGCGTCCACCGCCCCCGGGAACGCCAACCGCCCACCGGCGTCGAACACCGACTTCGCCGCCGAGGCGTCGATCCCGGCCCGCACCTCGGTGACCGACCCGCCGTCGACGGCGATATCGGCGACCAGGACGTCGTCGGAGTCGGGGCTGACGACCCGCGCGTTCGTTATGACCAGGTCATGCGGTCGCGTCATCGGACCTCGCCTGCCCTTCTGCCGTGCCCGGCACTGATGAGATCGGTGGAAACGGTGGAATCGGTGGGATCGAGCGGATCGATGAGGTCGGTGAACAGGTCCTCGACACCGCTGCCGGCATGCCGCCCGAGCCCGGAGACCGCCTCACGCACCCGCTCGGCGCGGGTCGCGTCCAGCACCCGCGCGGCGTTGTCGGCGAATTTCGTGGCGAGCTCGTCGTAGCTCAGCGGCCGCTGCGGTCCGCCCCGGTTGGCGAGGACCTCGGCGTGCAACTGCCGCCCGTCGGTGGTGCGCACGTCCAGCACCGCGGGGAACTGGTACGGGAAGATCGCGTCGCAGCGCGGATCCGCGACGACCTCGACCTTTGACATCAGCAGCCGCCGCGCGGGATCGGTCGCGAGCTCGTCGGTGTAGTCGGCCAGGCCGGCGCCCAGACCCGTGCCGCCGAACAGCCCGACCGCGACCGCGTACGGCCCGCTGAACTGCGCCATGTAACCGGTCTGCGGCGCCCGCTTGACCTCGATCGGCTCGCCGATCGTGCGCACCGTCGCCGTGGGGACGCCCAGCCTGGCGTGGGCGACCAGGTCGGCGCTCAGACCCTCGGCCCGCAACTGCGCCGCCGCGTCGACCGCCGCGTGGGTGAAGTGGTTCGCGGGGTACGGCTTGAAGAAGATCCCGGGGACCGCCCACTGCTCGCCGAGTCCTGCCGTGATCGCCTCGGGGTCGAACACGCCGTGCAGCCACGCCTGGAAGAACCCGAACCGGCCCTCGAGCACCGTCGGCGGCCCGGTGAAACCGTGCCGCACCAGCGCGGCCGCGCTGACCCCGGAGTGCGCCGCCCAGCCGCAGTGCAGCCGCTTGACCGTCCCGCCGGTGCGGTTCGCCTCGATCACGCCCGAGGCCATGGACGCGGACACCCCGACAGCGTGCGTGATCCCGTCGGCGTCCAGCCCGGCCAGTCGCGCCGCCGCGACGGCGGCGCCGACGGTTCCGCAGATCGACGTCGCGTGCTGGCCGTGTTCGAAGAAGGTCGAGTTCTTCGCGACCGGGTCGTAACCCGCCATCCCCAGCCGAACGCAGACCTCCAGTCCGACGGCGATGGCCGCGAGTGTCTCGCCGCCGTCCGACCCGCACCACTGCGCGGCGGCCAGCGCAGCGGGTATTACCGACGCGCTCGGGTGCAACACCGAGGGCAGATGCGTGTCGTCGTAGTCCAGCGAATGCGCCAGGGTGCCGTTGACGAACGCGGCCAGCGGGGCGGGCAACCGCTCGCGCACCCCGATCGCGTTCGCCTGGCCCGACCCGCCCTGCTCCCGCGCCCAGGCACGGGCGGCCGCGCTGGTCGCCAGCGAGCCGGCCGCCACGCAGATGCCGAGCGTGTCCAGCACCCGCGACCGGGCGCTGTCCATCACCTCCGGCGGCACGGTACGCGCGTCGCTCGCCGCGGCGAAGCGGCCGATCTCCTCGGCCAGGGTCAGCGACCCGACCGGGTACTGCGCCGGGTGCTCAGCCATCGGCGAGCACCGCCAGCGGCCGTACCGGCGAGCCGGTCGCCCCGAGGATGTTCAGCGGCACCAGCACGAAGGTGAACTCGTACGCGCCGAGAAGCGATAGCTCCTCCAGGTTCAGCGTCTCGACGATGTACACGCCGCCGTCGACCAGCAGCAACCGGTGCGCGGGCAGGTTCGCGTGCCCGCTGCCCGGAGCCAGCCGCTCGAACGCGATCGTGTCCGCGCCGGCCGCGTGAACCCCGTGGTCCACCAGCCAGCGGGCCCCCTGCGCGCCCACCCCCGGCACCCCGGACTCCTTCCCCAGGTACGCCGCGGTGCCCTCGTCGAAGAGCGCGCCCCACCCGCTGCGGATCAGCACGACGTCACCGGCACGCACGTCCGTCCCCTGCCGCGCCACGGTCGCGTCCAGGTCCGCCGCCGTGATCTCGTACGCGGCCGCGCACCGGTCCACACCCAGGCACGCCGCCACGTCCAGCAACACGCCCCGCCGCACCATCGGCGCGATCGTGTGCACCCCGTGCTGCAGGAACCGGCCGTGATCCATGACCTCGGCGACCGGCGCGCCACCGTGCAGCGCACCCTGGTGCGAGACGTGCGCGAACGCGTCGATGTGGGTGCCCACATGGGTCCCGGTCACCAGCAGGTCGTTCGCCGCGGAATCCCCGTCCGGGCGGTAGCTGTCACCGTGCCGACGCGGCAGCACGTGCATGAACTGCGGGTGGTTCGGCGACTGCGGCATCCCCGCGAACAGCTGGCGGCCCAGGTCGACGATGCGCACACCCGCCTGAACGGCCTCCAGCACCCGGTCCGCCACCGCAGCACCATCTCCTCTCGCAGCACGACCGCGCTCCGGCCGTGGCCACCGACCCGGCAGGCGCCGTGTCGGCGCTCCCGGCATGTTTTGGTTATCGGAACATCGTTTCAACCGCTGTATGTTGGCACTCTAGCGGCAGTTTGTCGACGAAGGAGGCGGGGGTGCAGGCATCGCCGCGCAGCCTGATGACCCACGACGCGATCGGGCAGGCTGCCCTGGTCCGACACGGCGCGGCGAGCCCCGCGGCGCTGGTCGAGGCCGCCATCGCCGCCATCGCCGAACTCGACCCGTCCGTCAACGCCGTCGTGCACCGCACCTTCGCCGCCGCCCGCGCCGCTGCCGACCGGATCGTCCCGGGCCGTGCCGCCGCACCGTTCGCCGGCGTGCCACTGCTCGTCAAGGACGTGCTCTGCCAGATTGCCGGCGAGCCGTACCAACTCGGCATGCGCCTGCTGCGCGATCGGGGCTGGCGCGCCCGCACGGATTCGTACCTGGCCGCGAGGTTCCGCCGTGCCGGCTTCCTGTTCCTGGGCCGGACGAACGCCCCGGAACTGGCCACCGCGTTCACCACCGAGCCGGTCGCCTTCGGCCCCACCCGCAACCCGTGGGACCCGGCGTTCACCGCCGGCGGTTCGAGCGGCGGATCCGCCGCGGCCGTCGCGTGCGGGATGGTGGCCGTCGCGCACGGCAACGACATGGGTGGCTCCATCCGCGTCCCGGCCAGCGCCTGCGGGGTGGTCGGCCTGAAACCGACCCGCGGCCGCACGAGCCTCGGGCCGCAGTTCGGCGACTACTGGGCGATGCTCGCGCACGAGGGCGTCCTGACCCGGACCGTGCGCGACACGGCGGCGGTGCTCGACGCGATCGTCGGCGCCGAACCCGGCGATCCGTGCCCGGCTCCGCCGCTCGACACCCCGCTGCTCGCCGCCGTCGAGGTCGGACCACCCCGGTTGCGGATCGGCGTCCGGACGCGGATACCGGTCGATGCCGGCCCGGCGCACGACGAGTGCGTCGCGGCCACCGATCGTGTCGCTGCGGCTCTCGAGGACGCCGGCCACGACGTGCGCGAGGTGCCGGTGCGGGCGCTGGACGACGAGCGCCTCGGCGGGCACTTCCTCGACGTGTTCGCGGTATCGGTGGACCGCGACCTGCGGCGCTGGGAGCAGGTGCTGGGTACCCACATCGGCGCGGACGACGTCGAGGCCCGCAACTGGACCCTCGCCGAGCACGGGCGGGCGGTCGGAGCAGCACGCTATGTCGAGTCGCTCGAGTACCTGCAGGCGTTCGCGCGGCGCGTCTGCACCGAGACGGCCGAGGTGGACATCCTGCTCACGCCGACGCTCCCCGAGCCGCCTCCCCGGCTGGGCTACCTCGGCCCGGCGCCCTCCCCCGGGGACGTGGCGCGCCTCGGCGAGTTCACGGCACCGTTCAACATCACCGGGCAGCCGGCGATCTCGATCCCGGCCCACCGCACCGCGTCCGGCCTGCCCGTCGGGGCCCAACTCGTCGCCGGGTACGGGCGGGACGGCCTGCTGCTGGCCGTGGCCGGACAGGTCGAGGACCGGCTCGGCTGGTCGCGGCACCATCCGGGGACGTCGGTCTGGAACGATGGCGGCGCGGGTCCGCTTCATTGACACTGCAGGGGAGCCCTGGCACCGTCTAGGCGTTGTCCTGCCGGCGGACCTCAGGGCGCGGACGGAGGAGCTGCCGAGGCTGTGATCATCCTTGCGACCGGGCTGACCGACGGCATGCTGATCTTCATGGTCGCCAGCGGCCTGACCTTGATCCTCGGCGTGATGCGCGTCGTCAACTTCGCGCACGGCGGCTTCTTCCTCATCGGCGCCTACATGGCCTACCAGCTCATGGGCGGCCGGGTGCACGCGGCCTGGGCGTTCGTGCTGCTGCTGCTGGCCGCCTCCGCCGTCACCGCCGCGGTGGGATACGTCAGCGAACTGGTGGTGTTCCGCCGGCTGTACCGCATGCCCGAGATCAACTCGCTGCTCGGTACCTATGCGCTGCTGCTCATCCTCGAAGGCGGGGTCCAGCTGATCTGGGGCCAGGACCCACTGACACAGCCCCAGCCGGCCTCGCTGGTCAAGCCGGTGCGGTTGGGCTCCGCGCTCATCCCGCGCTACAGCATCCTCGTGCTGGCCGCCGGCGTCCTCACCGTCGTGGTGCTGCAGATCGTGCTGCACGGCACGCGGTTCGGGCACCAGATCAGCGCCGTGGCCGAGGACCGGCAGATGGCCCAGTTGCTCGGCGTGAACGTCAACCGGGTCTTCGCCGCCACCTTCGCGCTGGGCATCTTCTTCGCCGGCATGGGCGGCGGCCTGGCCGGCCCCACCCTCAGCATGGTTCCCGACATCGCGGTCACGTTCGTGCTCGAGGCGTTCGCGGTGGTGATCATCGGTGGTTTCGGAAGTGTGCTGGGCTCCCTGGTGGCGGCGTT
>SCQZ01000486.1 GCA_004299665.1 Jatrophihabitans sp. | reverse complement strand
GGGTGCGAGCTCGAGCGCCGTCTGCAGGTGCTGCAGCGCCTCCCGCGGCGCCGCCAGCCGCATCGCGTCCTCGCCCGCGACCAGGCTCGCCCGGTAGGCGGTCGGCACGTCGTGCGAAGCCCGTGCGTGGCGCGCCAACTCCGCCGCGGCGCCGCCGTCGGTGGCGAGTGCCTGTGCGTACGCGGCGTGCAGGCGGACCCGCTCGCCCGGGAGCAGGTCGTCGTAGACGGCCTCGGCGAGCAGGGCGTGACGGAAGGTGTAGCCGCGACCGCTCGGCGTCGGCTCCAGCACGTGCGCGTCGACGGCCTCGCGCAACGCGGCATCGAGCGCATCCGGTGCGATCCGGACCACCGCGGTGAGCAGTTCGTGATTGACGCGCCGGCCCCCGACGGCCGCGAAGCGGACCACCTCGCGGGCCGCGTCCCCGAGTCGGTCCAGGCGGACCAGCAGCACGTCCGCCAGTTGCCAGGGCAGCTGCCGCGAGTCGCCGTACTGCTCGCTCGCCGCCAGCAGCTCCTCGGCGAAGAAGGCGTTCCCGTCGGCGCGGCTGACGATGTCGCCGAGCTCGGCCTCGGGGATCGGTGCGGGATGCGCCGCACGCACCAGCGACCGGACGTCCTCGCCCGACAGCCCCGGCAGGTTGACCCGCTCGACGATCGGCAGCCGCGACCACTGCGCAAGTGTCGGGCGCAGCGGGTGGCGCCGGTGCAGGTCATCCGCGCGGTAGCTGGCCACGATCAGCACCCGCTCGCCGGTCAGGCGGGTGAACAGGAAGCCGAGCAGGTCCCGGGTGGCCTGGTCGGCCCAGTGCACGTCCTCCACGATCAGCAGCACCGGCCGGTCGGCGTTCGGGAAGGCGAGCGCGTCGTGCACCGACTCGAACAGCTCGCCGCGGTCGAGGCGGTCGTGCCCCTCGCGGGCGCCGCGCTGCGGCAGCAGGTGCCGGATGGCAGGGTGCGTGTCGAGCAGTTCGGCGGCGTGCTCCGGCTCGGTGGCCGCGAACCGCCCGAACGCCTCGGTGAAGGGCAGGTACGGCGGCGGCGCGCCGTCGAAGTCCACGCAGTGGCCGATCAGGGTCAGCCAGCCCTCGGCACGTGCCAGTTCGGCCAGTTCGGCCAGCAGCCTGGTCTTGCCGACGCCGGCGTCGCCGGCCACGACGACGGCCGACGCCGCGCCGCCACCGGCGTGGCGCAGCGCGGCACGCAGCGTCTCGAGTTCGAGGGCGCGTCCCACGAGAGGCGTCACCGGGCGGGGCACCCCGCCATCTTCGCGCGCGGCGGCGACATCGCGCGCGTCACTTCTCCGCAGCGTGACGGCGGCGGGGCCAGGACCAGGTGCGCGGCCGGACGGCGTAGCGCACCTCGGGGTCCGCGGCCCTGCGGTGGCGGTACGCGACCTCGGCGGCGGTGAGTTCCAGGCTGAAGTGCGTGCGGTCGATCATGTCCGTTCTCCTTTCCCTACGCAGGGAACTGTGCGCGGCTAAGGGGCGCCGCGGCATCGGGAGGACTCCCTATTCCGCCGGGTCTGCGCACTCGTGGGCTGCGCA
>SCQZ01000485.1 GCA_004299665.1 Jatrophihabitans sp. | reverse complement strand
CGTCGTCGGAGCCGTCGTCGCAGCCATCGCCGGCCGCGGCCGCGTCGGCGCGCGCTCCCCCGACTCGGGCGCACACCTGGGCAGACTGTGGTGTCGTGGCGGTCGGACGGCGGACGGTGCGGGCGGTGCGTGCCCTGCCCGTCCTGCTGCGGCGGACCGTCGCCGCCGCCTGGCACGATCGCGTCCTCGGGCTGTCCGCGGAGGCGGCCTTCTGGCAGTTGCTGAGCCTGCCGTCGCTGTTCCTGGCGCTGATCGCGACGTTGGGCTACGTCTCGCGGCTGTTCGGTGGCACCACGGTCGCGCGGGCCGAGACCCAGCTCGAACGAACCCTCGGCAAGGCCTTCAGCACCACGGTCTCCGACGAGGTCATCCACCCGATGCTGCACGAGGTGCTCTACGGCGGCCGCGCGGACATCATCAGCCTGGCCTTCGTCGTCGCGCTGTGGGCCGGCTCGTCGGCGACCTCGACCTTCGTCAACACCATCACGATCGCGTACGGGATGCGGGACCTGCGCGGCGCCGTGCACAGCCGGTTGCTCGCGCTCGGGCTGTTCCTCGGATCGGTGCTGTTCGGGGTGATCGTGCTGCCGATGATGGTGCTCGGCCCGGACCTGCTGGTGCGTTCCTTCCCGCAGCGCTGGCACCGGTTGGTCAGCCGCCTGGTGACCGTGGGGTACTACCCGTTGCTGGTGATCTTGCTGCTGCTGGGGCTGACGACCCTGTACCACCTGGCCCCACCGCGGCGGTTGCCGTGGCGCCGCGGGGCGCCCGGGGCGATCTTGGCGATGGCGGTCTTCCTGACCGGCTCGTTGGCGCTGCGCAACTACATCCACTTCATCCTGGCCCACAACCACGCCTACGGGACGCTCGCCGCCCCCATCGCCGCGCTGCTGTACTTCTTCGTCCTCGCGCTCGGCGTGCTGCTGGGGGCCGAGTTCAACGCGGCGATCGAGACGGCATGGCCCTCACCGGTCCGGCCGCCGCGCGTGCTGCGCGGCGGCTGGCAGCAGGTGCCCCCCGAGCATGCTCAGGACGCCAGTGACTCGTAGATCTCCTTGCAGCGCGGGCACACCGGCGATCCCGGCTTGGGCGCCTTCGTGACCGGGAAGATCTCGCCGCACAGCGCCTCGACCATGGTGCCCATGACCGCGCTCTCGGCGATCTTGGACTTGCGCACGTAGTGGAACAGTTCGTCGCCGGTGTCGGTGTCCGACGTGCTCGGCGATTCGCGCGGCAGCGTCCGGGTCGAGGTCATCGCGGTGGGCGTCATCGCGGTGGGAGTCATCGCATCGGATCCGTGGTGGTCGGTCATCGTGGTTCCATTGTGCCCGCCACGACGGGGGGTGTCAGCCGTCGACCGTCCGGTCCTGCCGGTCGGAGGCGGACAGCGACCTCTCTCCCGAGCCGCCCGCGTACCCGGGGTGCGAGCCCCGCCTCGGCGGGCCGTCGTTGGCCAGGATGACCGCCGACCACGGCAGGATCGCGCCGGCGACCAGGAAGGCGATGGCCAGCCAGAGTGAGACGTGGTAGGTCAGCGCCGCAGCGACGACGGCGACGGCACGGCCGGCCATCATGATCGCGTACCTGCGCCGCCGGTGTTCGAACTCGACATCGGGGTTCTCCGGCGCCGATGTGATGAGCAACGGCTGATCCGACCGGCTGCGCCGCATAGGTCCAGTCTTACACCGATTCGCCCACCATGGACACGCCGTCCGGCGCGCCGCGTCGTGCCCGACAATACCGACGTGCCCGCAGACCTCGAAACGGCCCCGCTCTGATGCGCGCCGTGCTCCAGCGCGTGAGTTCGGCCTCGGTCGCGGTGGCCGGCCACGTCGTCGCCGAGATCGGCTCCGGGCTGCTCGCGCTGGTGGGGGTGGCGCACGGCGACACCGGGCCGGACGCCCGGGCCATGGCCCGCAAGATAGCCGGACTGCGCATCCTGCGCGGGCAGGAATGCGTCCTGGATCACCCCTGCAGCGCCGTCCTGGTCGTCAGCCAGTTCACCGTCTACGGCGACACCCGCCGGGGCCGGCGCCCCACCTGGTCGGCCGCGGCCCCGGGGCCGGTCGCCGAACCCCTCGTCGCGAACGTCGTGGCCACGCTGCGCGACCTCGGGGTGCCGGTCCGGACCGGCGTGTTCGGGGCGGACATGCAGGTCAGCCTGGTGAACGACGGACCCGTCACGGTCCTGGTGCACACCGGGGCGGGCGGCGGTACACCGGGCGCAGCGGTGCGCCGCACGTGAGAAGCGGGTAAGCATCTGAGCCGCGACTGAGCAGAAACGGCGCAGAATCCGCGGGCTGCGGGAACACCGGACACGGTACGGGCCGTTGGTAAGGATGAGCACTCCGGCAGACCCCGCCGGGCTCCGATCTCGAGGGTGGTTTTCGATCGTGACTACTTCACGCAGTGCCTCCTCCCGCGCCACAGCAAGTCGCAGGAGTTCCGCACGGTCGGCATCGGCCGAGCCGCACCTGTCCACGCGCGCGCACCGCAGCGCCCGCGCCACCCGCACCGCGGGACCGGCCGAAGCCGCGCCCGAGCCCGCGCTGCGGCCGGCCTCACCGGACGAGCAGACCCCCGTCCGCGACGACACCGTCACCGACCCGGAGCGCCCCGCGGACCTCGACGAGGTTGCCGCCTCGGCCGACCTGGTCCGGGTGTACCTGAACGAGATCGGCAAGGTGCCGCTGCTCAACGCGGTGCAGGAGGTCGAACTCGCCAAGCGGATCGAGGCCGGGCTGTACGCCGAGCACCTGCTGGCGACCGAGCGGCGTGTCGGCGTCACCCGCAAGCGCGAACTGAGCGCGATCGTCGCGGACGGTCGCCGCGCGAAGGACCACCTGCTGCGCGCGAACCTGCGGCTGGTCGTGTCCCTGGCCAAGCGCTATACCGGCCACGGCATGCCGTTCCTGGACCTCATCCAGGAGGGCAACGTCGGGCTGATCCGCGCCGTGGAGAAGTTCGACTACACCAAGGGGTTCAAGTTCTCCACCTACGCGACGTGGTGGATCCGTCAGGCGATCAGCCGGGCCATGGCCGACCAGGCGCGCACGATCCGGTTGCCGGTCCACCTGGTCGAGCAGGTGAACAAGCTGCAGCGCATCCGGCGCGAGCTGAGCCAGCAGTTCGGGCGCGAGATCAGTCACGCCGAACTGGCCGGCGAACTGGACATCTCCGAGGAGCGGGTCCGCGAGCTGATCGACCTGTCCCGCGACCTGGTCAGCCTCGACCAGACCGTCGGTGCCGACGACGACGCCTCGCTGGGCGACTTCATCGCCGACGAGCGGGCCTCGGTGGCCGCCGAGACGACCGTCGAGGAACAGTTGATGCGCTCGCAGTTGCGCGACGTGCTGGAGTCCCTCGGTTCGCGGGAGGCGGCGGTGGTGCGGATGCGTTACGGCCTGGACGGCGGGCAGCCCAAGACGCTCGACGAGATCGGGCGCGAGTTCAAGCTGTCGCGCGAGCGGATCCGCCAGATCGAGCGCGAGACGATGGCCAAGCTGCGCCACCCGTCCCGTGCCCAGGCGCTGCGCGACTTCCTCGTCTGATCAGCTGCGACCGCGGCCGGGCCCCTTACGATGGGCGCGACCGGCCGGCCGGAGGCGGAGGCACGCAACCCCGTGAGTTCCCACAGCGACCTCATCGACACCACCGAGATGTACCTGCGGACGGTGTACGAGCTCGAGGAGGAGGGCGTCGTCCCGCTGCGCGCCCGGATCGCCGAGCGGCTCGGGCAGAGCGGGCCGACGGTGAGCCAGACCGTCGCGCGCATGGAGCGCGACGGCCTGGTGCACGTCGCGGGGGACCGGCACCTGCAGCTCACCGACGCCGGGCGGCGGCGGGCGATGGCGGTGATGCGCAAGCACCGGCTGGCCGAGCGGCTGCTCGCCGACGTGATCGGCCTGGACTGGGAGGACGTCCACGTCGAGGCGTGCCGCTGGGAGCACGTGATGAGCGAGGCCGTGGAACGGCGCATCCTGGCGCTGCTGGACAAGCCCCTGGTCTGCCCCCACGGCAACCCGATCCCCGGGCTGGACGAGCTCGGCCTGCCCTTCGGCACCGCCGACGACGCCAGCGCGCTGTGGCCGCTGACCACGGCCGCGCAGGCGGCCGGTCCGCTGGTCGTCGACCGGATCAGCGAGCAGTTGCAGCCCGACCGTGAGCTGATGCACCGGCTGCGCGTCGCGGGGCTGCGGCCGGGGGCGCGGATCACGGTGCACGACGGCGGTGCGGGGCTGGCCGTGCAGGCCGAGGGCACCGTGAGCCACTGGGGCCCCGCCGTGACCGACCACATCTTCGTCCGCCCCTGCTGATCGGGCCCGCAGCGCCGCAGACCTGAGCGCCGCGGTCCTGCGCCCCGGGGCGGCCGCGGCGGTTCGGTAGGATCGACCCGCGAGCCAGCGGCGCCTCGCTGCCTGCACGATCCCTCCCGAGAGGCGCACCCCGTGGCTCACGACCCGTCCGGCTTCCTCAAGCACCCCCGGGTGGACACGCCCAAGCGACCGGCCGCCGAACGGGTCCGTGACTGGCGCCCCATCTACCTGCGACCGGCCCCGGACGCCGTGCCGACCCAGGCCGCGCGCTGCATGGACTGCGGCGTGCCCTTCTGCCACACCGGGTGCCCCCTGGGCAACCTGATCCCGGAGTGGAACGAGTTCGTGGCCCGCGACGACTACGCGAGCGCGAGCGAACGCCTGCACGCCACCAACAACTTCCCCGAGTTCACCGGCTGGATCTGCCCGGCGCCGTGCGAGGCCGCCTGCGTGCTGTCGCTGAACAGCGAGCCGGTGACGATCAAGCAGATCGAGCTGGACATCGTCGAGCGCGCCTTCGAGCAGGACCGGCTGCCACCGCAGCCACCGGTGGCCCGCACCGGGCGGTCGGTCGCGGTCATCGGCTCCGGCCCGGCGGGGCTTGCCGCCGCCCAGCAACTGACCCGGGCCGGGCACGCGGTCACCGTCTACGAGCGCGACGACCGCATCGGCGGGCTGCTGCGGTACGGCATCCCGGACTACAAGATGCCCAAGGACATCATCGACCGCCGGCTGGCGCAGATGGTGGCCGAGGGGACGGTCCTGCGGCCGGGCACCCC
>SCQZ01000484.1 GCA_004299665.1 Jatrophihabitans sp. | reverse complement strand
ATCCGCCAGTCGTCGCCGGTCACCATCTGCCGGCACCGCCAGGAGGGGCAGTGGCAGCGCAGCAGGAACGCCGGGTCGGTGGTGGCCGTCGAGTAGTCGTAGGTCAGTTCCTCGCCCACCGCGATGTCGCACAGCGCGACCAGGTGGTCGCCGGACCATCCCAGGTTGGGGTCGCAGCAGTGGTTGAGCTGATCGTGCCGCCCGACCGGGGTACCGGCCGGCACCGCTGCGGCCGCGAACACGCCCCTGCCCGCGATCGGCGACGGGGCCACGACGGTCGCGGCCGACCCGAGGTCGCCGGTCATCCCGCGCGGCGGGTGCGCCGCCCGCGGCGTGCCCGCAGGTAGTCCGACACGACGTACTCGCCCAGGGCACCGGGCCTGGTCAGGAAGACGCGGCCGCCGTTGCGCCGGCCGACCTCGTGCATGAACGACACCAGCCGCGGGTCGTCGTCGAGCATGAAGATGTTGATCGTCGCACCGCGGCGGGTGCAGCGCTCGACCTCGACGAGTGTGGCGGTGATGGTCTCCACGGTCGGCGGCCAGGCGAAGTCGGCGAACCCGTCGCGGGCGATGTGGGCGGTGGGCTCGCCGTCGGTGATCACCAGGACGATCGGTTCGGCGTTGCGGTGCCGGTCCAGGAAGCGGCGCGCGAGCATCAGGCCGTGCTGCAGGTTGGTGCCCTGGACCCGGTCCCAGTCGTGGTCGACGAGGTCGCCGGTGGTCATGACCCGCGCGTAGTCGGAGAAGCCGATGATCTCTATCGCATCCTGCGGGTATCGCGTGGCGATCAGCGCGTGCAGTGCCAGCGCGGTGGTCTTCGCCTCGCCCCAGGTGCCCCGCAGTTCCATCGAGTACGACATGTCCACCAGCAGTGCGACGGCGGCCGAGGAACGCCGCTCGGTCTCGACCACCTCGAAGTCCTCCCCGGCGATCTCTACTGCGCCGGCTCCTGGCGTCGCCGGGCGCGGGGCGCCTGGACCTACGGTCGGCGCCGGTGTGTTTCTCGCGCCGGCTCCTGGCGTCGCCGGGCGCGGGGCGCCTGGACCTACGGTCGGCGCCCATGGGTGTCCTGCGCCGGCTGCTGGCGTCGCCGGGCGCGGGGCGCCTGGACCCACGGTCGGCGCCCATGTGTGTCCTGCGCCGGCTCCTGGCGTCGCCGGGCGCGGGGCGCCCGCCGTCCGGGTCGCGTTGCGCAGCACCGCGTTGCCGACCGTCCGCACCACGTCCAGGGGTTGCTCGTCGCCGAAGCGCCACTCCCGGCTCGCGCCGGTCACCTCGCCGGCGGCGCCCGCGTCGCGCATGTCGTGACCGCCGCGGCCGCGCGATTCCAGCACGGCGAACACCCGCCGCAGGGCGGTGCTGCCCAGCCGCCGCAGCGCGCGGGGCGTGAGGGTCAGGCCCTCGCCGCTGCGACGCAGGTAGCCCTGCTGTCGCAGCTCGTTCTCGATGCGGCGCAGCCGGGCCAGGTCGTCGACGGCCCGCTGCCCGAGGGCCTCGCGGATCAGATCCTCGTCGATGTCCTCCAGGCTGGCGCCGGGATAGTCCTGCCCGAGCAGGTCGTCGAGTTCGTCCAGGTCGGCCAGTTCGGCGAGCGCGCCCGTCGCGTCGGCGAAGCCGAGCGGCTGCTCCCCGCCGATGCGCTGCCGGCCGCCCCAGCGCAGGTCCGGACGGGCTGAGCGGAGTCCCTGCTGCAGCCGCGCCATCTCCTCGGCCAGCCCCGCGTCGCCGAGGGCCTGGGCCATCAGCGATTCCAACTCGGCCCGCTGCTCGGCGGTGAGCGAGTCGAGCAGCCGCTGCGCCGCCGCGGCCCGGCGGGCGAGCGAGTCGATGAGCTCCTCGAGCGAGCGCGGGTTGTCGGGGAAGAACTCGCCGAACCGCTGCATGAACGCGTCGAAGTCCTGCTGGGTGTGCTCGCCACGCGCGTCGGCGTCGAGCATCTCGTTGAGGGCGTGCATCATCTCGCGGATGCGTGCCATGTCCTGCGCGCTCGCCCCCTGCAGTGCGTCGCGCATCCCGGCGAACTGGGCGTCGAGCACCTGCTCGCGCAGGAGTTCCTGGATCTGCTGGTAGGCCTGCCGGGCCTGCTCGGAGCGCCACGAGTAGTCGGCAAGCGCCCGCACCGCGCGCGCGGTGTCCGACGGCAGGGAATCCAGCTCCGCCTCCGCCAGACGCGCCGCGTCGTCCGGGTCCGGGAACAGTTCGCGGCGCTCGGCCTCCAGGGCCTGATCGAGCAGCTCGCGCACCTGTTCCAGCGTGCCGCCCAGGCGGCCGGCGCTGCGCAGTTCGCGGGCCCGTTCGCGGGCCCGGCGGCGCAGCGCGTCCAGCCCGTCGCGGCCGTCGACACCGCTGCGCAGCAGCCGGTTGAGCGCCTGCCGCGGGGAGGCGCCGGCGAGCACGTCGTCCCCGAGGCGGTCGAGCGCCTCGCGGACGTCGTACGGCGGCGCCAGGGGGTCCGGGCCCCCGTGCCAGGCCGAGTACCGGCTCACCGCGGCTCGCTTCCCCCCCGGTGTGACCAGGTTTTCGGGTCAGATCTGGTCGGGCGAGGGGGGAAGCGGCGCCGGCACGGGGTCATCGTCACCGTCCGTAGACCGTTCGCGCGCCGTCGGAGTCCTTCGCGAGGCGCTTGTTCAGGTGCAGCCCCTCCATCGCGAACTCCAGGACCGCCGCGGCGACCCCGACGGCCGCCGGCCCCTCGCCGATACCCCCGGGCTCGAGGCGCTCGAGCAGGCTCGACAGGACCGGGACGGGGCCGAGCTGGGCCAGCAGGTCCTCCGCCCCGACCGCGTCGCCGGTGGTGACGGTCAGGCCGTCGTCGAACTTCTGCTGCAACGGCCGCAGGTCGGTTCCCGCGAGCCGCGCCCGGAACGTCTCGGCGGTGGCCCGGTGCAGCAGGTGCTCGAGCACCTCGAACTCGCGCCCCTCGTCCGCGTCGTCGAACTCGACCTTTCCGCGCGATGCGGGCACGACGCACGGCAGGTCCGCCACGCGCGCCACCGCGAGGGGTTCGCCGTTGATGGCCGCGCGCCGCACGGCCGAGGCCGCCACCGTCTCGACCGCGGCGATCGCGAAGCGTGCGGAAACCCCGGAACGCTGGTCGACCTGCGGCGCGTCGCGCACGGCGCGCGCGTACCTGCCGACCACCTCGAGCAGGTGGGACGGGACGAGCGGTGCGGCCTGGGAGGCGCCCTCCCAGAGCACCGCGGCCTCCTGGGCGATCAGGCTCAGTTCGTCGGCGAGGTCCAGCGGGTAGTGGGTGCGGACCTCCGCGCCGAAGCGGTCCTTGAGCGGGGTGATGATCCGCCCGCGGTTCGTGTAGTCCTCGGGGTTGGCGCTGGCCACGAGCAGCAGGTCCAGCGGCAGCCGCAGCTGGTAGCCGCGCACCTGGATGTCGCGCTCCTCGAGCACGTTGAGCAGCGCCACCTGGATGCGCTCGGCCAGGTCCGGCAGTTCGTTGATTGCCACGACGCCGCGGTTGGTGCGCGGCACGAGGCCGTAGTGGATCGTCTCCGGGTCCCCGAGCGTGCGCCCCTGCGCGACCTTGATGGGGTCGACGTCGCCGATCAGGTCGCCGACGGAGGTATCCGGGGTCGCCAGCTTCTCGCCGTACCGCTGGCTGCGGTGCCGCCACTCGACGGCGACGAGGTCCTCCTCCTCCTCGACCAGACGGCGACAGCGGCCGCAGACCGGGGCGTAGGGATGGTCGTTGATCTCGCAGCCGGCGACGACGGGGGTCCACTCGTCCAGCAGCCCGACGATCGTGCGGATCAGCCGGGTCTTGCCCTGGCCGCGCTCGCCGAGCAGCACGAGGTCGTGCCCGGCCAGCAGCGCCCGCTCGAGTTCGGGCAGCACCGTG
>SCQZ01000483.1 GCA_004299665.1 Jatrophihabitans sp. | reverse complement strand
GTCGAAGGCCCTCAGCAGCGTCATCGACCATCCGTCGTCCGCCGCGCGGCGCACGTCGCGAGCCAGCGTCGCCGGGTCGCAGGCCAGGTACACCACCGCCCGCGGTCGCAGCGCCAGGGATGCCGCCAGGGCGGCGGTGCCGACGCCGGCGCGCGGCGGATCCGCGACGACGACGTCCGGCCGCTGGCCCAGCGAGGCCACGAGTTCGGCGTCGACACGTCCCTGCCGCACGGTCGCCCACGGCAGGCCGGCGAGGTTCGCCGCGGCGTCGGCCACCGCGGCGTCGGAGGACTCGATACCCAGGACCGAACCGGTCGGCCCCACCGCGTCGGCCAGGGCGGCGGTGAGCATCCCCGCGCCCGCGTACAGGTCCAGGACCCGTTCGCCGGGGCGGATGCCACCGGCCGCAACGACCGCCGCGCCCAGTACCGCCGCCGCGCGCGGGTGCACCTGCCAGAACCCCGCGGCGGCGACCTCGAACACGCGGCCGGACACCTCGTGGCGCACGCGAGCGGGGCCCTCGATCACCTCAGTCCGGTCGGGGGGTCGGCGGCCGCGTGCCTGCCGGCCCGGTCCCGGACGATGCACCAGCAGCGTCGGCGCGCCGTCGTCACCGGCGACCGCCTCCACACCGGTACACCCGTCCCACCGCCGCGCCAGCGCCGTGCTGTCCCCGACGCCGGGCACGCCGAGCAGGCAGCGCCGGACCGGCTCGAGGTGTGCCGAACCGTGCCGGTGCAGTCCGGGACGGCCGTCGGGACCGACCGCGTAGGCGATCCGGGTCCGCCAGCCGAGCAACCGCTCGTCCAGCGGTTCGACCCTCACCGCGACGTCGACGCCGGCGATGCGGGCGAAGAGCTCGCGGACGACGGCCGCCTTGAGCCGGCGCTGCGCGTCACCGTCGGCGTGCTGCCAGTCACAGCCACCGCACCGGCCGGGGCCGGCGTACGGGCAGGGTGCGGTGACCCGGTCCGGCGACGCGCTGCGGACCTGCACCGCGTCGGCGAGCAGGAACCGGCCCCGGTCCTGGGTGATGCGCGCCAGCACGCGTTCGCCCGGCAGCGCGTGCCGGACGAAGACCACCTGGCCGTCGAGGCGCGCCACGCAGGACCCGCCGGAGGCAGGTGCCCCGACCTGCAGCTCCACCTCGCGCCCCACGGGCGCCGCCGCGGTGGAGCCGGCGCCGCCGTCCGGGGCGCTGCCGTCAGCCACCGGGGCGCGCCTCGATGTCCTCGTGCGACACGGCCTCCATCTGCCACGGGACGCTGGTCACCATGACACCAGGCTGGAACAGCAGGCGCGTCTTGAGCCGCAGCGCGGACTGGTTGTGCAGCAACTGCTGCCACCACTTGCCGACGACGTACTCCGGGATGAACACCGTGACGACGTCCCGGGGCCGGTCGGCACGCACCTGCCTCACGTAGGAGATGACCGGCCGGACGATCTCGCGGTAGGGCGACTCCAGCACGGTCAGCCGCACCGGCAGGTCGTGCGCCTCCCAGTCGGCGAGCAGCTTGCGGGTGTCGTCCTCGTCGACGCTGACCGTCAGCGCGGTCAGGGTGTCCGGCCGGGTGGCGCGCGCGTAGGCCAGTGCCCGCTGCGTCGGCTTGTGCAGCTTGGAGACCAGCACCACGGCGTGGTTGCGCGCGGGCAGGGTGAGCCGCTCGTCGTCGACGGTCAGTTCCTCGGCGACCCGGGCGTAGTGCCGGTGGATGGCGCGCATCGTCAGGTACAGGATGGGCATCGCGATGATCACCAGGTAGGCACCCTTGGTGAACTTGGTGGCGATCACGATCACCAGGACGACGGCGGACAGCGACGCCCCGAAGCCGTTGATCATTCGGGAGCGGAAGATGCGACGCCGCTCGACCGGGTCGCGCTCGGTGCGCAGCGCCCGGTTCCAGTGCCGCACCATGCCCGTCTGGCCCAGGGTGAAGGAGGTGAACACGCCCAGGATGTACAGCTGGATGAGCTCGGTCACGTTCGCGTGGTACAGGAAGATCAGTACGCCTGCGACGATCGCCAGCATGACGATCCCGTTGCTGTAGGCCAGCCGGTCGCCGCGGTTCTTCAGCTGTGCGGGCAGGTTGCTGTCACGTGCCAGCACCGAGGCGAGCATCGGGAAGCCGTTGAAGGCCGTGTTGGCCGCGAGCACCAGGATCAGGGCCGTGGTGGCCTGCACGTAGAAGAACCCGATCGCGTGGTGGCCGCCGAACACCGCCGCGGACACCTGCGCCACCACCGTGCGCTGCGGCGTGCTGTGGCAGTCGGCGACACCGATGAGCCGGCAACTGTTCGCCGTCGGGTCGGTGATGTGCACCTTCGCGATCAGCGCCATCGCGGTCAGCCCCGCGAGCATCGTGACCGCCATCGTCCCCATCAGGGCGAGCGTGATCTGGGCGTTGCGCGGCTTCGGCGGCCGGAACGCCGGGACCCCGTTGGCGATGGCCTCGACGCCGGTCAGCGCGGTGCACCCCGAGGCGAACGCGCGCAGGGCGAAGAACGCGAGGGCGAGGAACCCGAGGGCACCGCTGTACCCCGCCTCCGGGTGCACGCCGTACCTGGCGCTCTCGGCGACCGGTGCGTCGCCGACCGCCACCCGGATCAGCCCGGTGATCACCATGATGTAGATGCCGGTGGCGAACAGGTACGTCGGTGCGGCGAAGGCGATGCCCGCCTCGCGGATGCCGCGCAGGTTGACCGCCGCCAGGATGATCACGAACGCGAGCGCCAACTCGACCCGGCGCGGGTTCAGCGACGGGATCGCCGAGAGGATGTTGTCCACGCCCGAGGAGATCGACACGGCCACGGTCATCACGTAGTCGACCATCAGCGCGCTCGCCACGACGACGCCGGCGGCGCGCCCGATGTTCTTGGTCGCGACCTCGTAGTCGCCGCCGCCGGTGGGGTACGCACGGACCAGTTGACGGTAGGAGAGCACCACCGTCGTCATCAGCACGATGACGGCCAGTGCGATCCACGGCGTCAGGTAGAGGAAGGCGGTGCCGGCCAGCGTGAGGACCAGCATGATCTCCTGCACCGCGTAGGCCACGCTCGAGAGCGCGTCGCTGGCGAAGATCGGCAGCGCGAGGCGCTTGCCCAGCAGGGCGTGGCCGGCCTGCTCGGAGCGGATCGGGCTGCCGATGATGACGCGCTTGACCAGCCGCGGGAGCATCGTCACCCCGGCACCATACGGCCCGGCCGCGCCGGGGGCCGCGATCGCCCGCCGCGCGCCGCGCCGGCCGTCACGCGGCGCGGCGGGCGTGGCTGGTCCAGCGTTGCACGGCGCCGAGGGGGCGCGCTTGTGTAGCGTTGCGCATCGCGGCGCGAGACCGGGGCTGGTCGCGCGCAGAAGGGAGCACCTCCCGGTGCACATCGTGATCATGGGGTGCGGGCGCGTCGGCAGCTCACTGGCCCACAGCCTCACCAAGCGCGACCACAGCGTGGCGGTGATCGACCAGGACCCGCTCGCGTTCCGACGTCTCGGCGACAGCTTCCCGGGCCGGCCGGTCACCGGCATCGGGTTCGACCGCGACACCCTCATCGCCGCCGGCATCGAGCACGCCGCGGCCTTCGCCGCGGTCAGCAGCGGCGACAACTCCAACATCATCGCGGCGCGCGTCGCGCGCGAGACGTTCGGCGTCCAGAACGTGATCGCCCGGATCTACGACCCGAAACGCGCCGAGGTCTACGAGCGGCTCGGCATCCCCACCGTCGCGACGGTGCCGTGGACGGCGAACCGGCTGCTGCGCGCCGTCCTGGGCGAGACGACGGCCGAGGCGTGGCGCGACCCGTCCGGCCGGGTCGCCCTGATCCACGTCCTGCCCCACGAGGGCTGGGTGGGGCGCCCGCTCGCCGAGTTCGAGAGCCTGACCGGCTCGCGGGTCGGCGTGCTGACCCGCTTCGGCGCCGGGGTGCTGCCGACTGCCTCCACCGTCATCCAGTCCGGCGACACGATGCACGTGTTCGTCGGCGCCGACGATGTGCGCGCACTCGCCGACGCCGCGGGCTCGGCCCCCGAGGGAGGCGCGCCGTGAAGGTCGCCATCGCCGGCGCGGGAGCGGTCGGGCGCTCCATCGCGCGCGAGCTGCTGCAGAACGACCACCAGGTGCTGCTCATTGACAAGGACCCCGCGAAGGTGGTCCCCGACGCCATCCCGGGCGCCCGCTGGCAGCTGGGCGACGCCTGCGAGGTCGCGAACCTCGACGAGGCCGACCTCGCCGAGTACGAGGTCGTTATCGGGGCCACCGGCGACGACAAGGTCAACCTCGTCGTGTCGCTGCTGGCCAAGACGGAGTACTCGGTCCGTCGCGTGGTGGCCCGCATCAACCACCCCGCCAACGAGTGGCTGTTCACCGAGGCGTGGGGGGTCGACGTCGCCGTGTCCACGCCCCGGGTGCTGGCCGCGCTCGTCGAGGAGGCGGTCGAGGTCGGCGACGTGGTGCGGCTGTTCTCGTTGCGCGGCGGCCAGGCGAACCTGGTCGAGGTGACGCTCCCGCCGCAGGCGCCGTGCGCGGGGCGGGCGGTGCGGGACCTCACGCTGCCCAAGGACGCGGCCCTGGTTGCGATCGCGCGCGGCGGGAGGGTGATCACGCCGAGCGACGAGGAGCCGCTCGAAACCGGCGACGAACTGTTGTTCATCGCGCTGCCGGAGACCGAGTCAGCGATCCGGCGCGCCGTCTGCGGCTGAGTCCGCGGCCCCGGGCGGCGCCGGGGCGAGCGCCGCGGGCCGGTGGTCGGCGGGCTCGGCCAGCTGCCGCCGCGCGCGGGTGACGACCAGGAAGGCGAACCCGACGGCCGCGATCCAGAGCGGGTAGCCCATGGCGACCCGTGCGAAGGCCAGCCAGCCGGTGGCGTTGTCGCCGTACAGCTGCCACTGCACCAGCCCGCGGGCGAGGAACACCACGGTGGCGGCGAGGGTGGCGAGGTCGTACGCACGCCGCAGGACACGGCGCCGGTACCAGGGGACGCCGGGGCCGGCGGGGCTCGGGTCGAGGAACTCCCACACCAGCCCGACGAGCGGGCGCCGCACCAGCACCGACGCGGCGAACGGGACCGCGTACGCGAAGCTGGTCCAGATGCCGAACAGGAAGTAGCCGCGAGCCTGCCCGGTCCGGGCGGCGATCAGCGCGGCGATCAGGACCGCGAACAGTCCCGAGACCGCCTGCTGGATCGGCTGCTTACGCGCGATGCGGTAGACCGCCAGGGCCAGACCGCTCGCGATGGCGGCCAGGATCGCGGGCCGCAGCCCCGCGAGCGCGTTGACGATCACGAACACGACCGGCGGGACCGCGGTGACGACGGTCCCGCTCCAGCCGCCGATACTGTTGATCATCTGTGTGCGGTAGGTCTCGCGCATCGCCGCCGCGCGGTCGGGCGCGTCCGGGCCGGTGCTCGCGCTCACCCGGCACCCAACAGCTCGTACCACGGGTTGTAGATCGCATGGTGCCCGGCGTGGTCGCCGACCGTGCCGCGCACCAGCAACCGGCGTCCGGGCTCGATGCCGGCGATGCGGCGTCGCCCGAGCCACAGGAGCGCGATCGCGTCGGACCCGTCGAACAGTTCGGCCTCGAGCGTCGGCACGTGCTCGCTGGGGGTGTACACGACCGCCCGCAACCGGCCCGCCACCTGTACCCGTGCGCCGCGCTGCAACCGGTCCAGCGGCGTGCACGCCAGCTTCTCGATGTCCGCCTGCAAGTCGGCGGCGTCGAGGTGGTGGGTGCTCGCCGTCAGACGGCTCAGCAGCGACAGTCGGGCCACCCTGTCAGGGTAGACGCCGCTCAGCCGCCCGAACCGGCCGTCGCGCCGTCCGCGCCGGGGAGCACGACGGCCTTCGGCAGCCGCAGCGGGACCGGCTCGCGCACGGGCAGCGGGTCGGTGCCCCGCACGACGACGACCTGGCGCAGCGCGTCCAGGAAGCGGGCCGCCCTCGCGTCGCTCTCGGCGACCCCGCCGACGAGCATCGCGCGCAGGAACCACCGCGGCCCGTCGATCCCGAGGAAGCGCACCGGAACCATGCCGCCCTCGCCCGGCACCTTGCCGGTGAGCTCGGTGCCGAACGGCCCGCCCAGCCGCTCCTTCGCCTGCCCGCGCTGGGCGTTCAGCGACGAGGCGATCTCGGCGCGGACCTCCTCCCAGATCCCCTCGTTGCGGGGCGCGGCGAACACGCCGACCTGCATGGTCCCCTCGGGACCCGCGAAGGTGCAGGCGATCACCTGTTGCGCCTCGTTCACGTCGAGCCGCACGTCCAGGCCGGCCGAGACCGGTACCCGCAGCGCCCCGAGGTCCACCCGCGCGATCTCGTCCTGCGGCGCGTCGCGCTCGTCGTACGGGCCGGTCGTGGGCTCGGCCTCGGGGCGGACCCGGGTCTCCCACGGAGGCGTCGCGTCCAGCTTCGCCAGTTCGCTGGGCCTGGTCCTGCGGCGGGCCATTCAGGCACCCTCGGGCGCGGCGGCGACCGGGGCACCCGCGGGCAGCGCGCCCTCGAGCGCCGCCGCACCGCCGGTCGACCCGTGTCCGCCCGCGCCGCGCGCGGAGTCCGGGAGCGCGGACACCTCGACGAACGCCGCCCGCTCCACGCGCTGGAACACCAGCTGCGCGATGCGCTCGCCCCGGTGCAGCCGCAGCGTGACGGCCGGGTCGTGGTTGATGACGATCACCTTGATCTCCCCGCGGTATCCCGAGTCGACGGTACCCGGCGCGTTGACCAGCCCCAGCCCGGCGCGAGCGGCCAACCCCGAGCGCGGGTGGACGAAGGCGGCGTATCCCTCGGGCAGGGCGATCGCCAGTCCGGTCGGCACCACGGCACGCTCGCCCGGTCGCAGGTCCAGGTCGACCGCGCTGGCGAGGTCCGCCCCCGCGTCACCGGGCAAGGCGTAGGCCGGCAGCGGCAGATCCGGGTCCAGCCGCACGACCTGGACGGCGAGTCCGGCGTCGGGAGTCGTCACGTCGCGGCAGGCTACCCTCGTGGCGATGAGCGCCGGACGCGAGACCCCGAGCCGCGACGGCGTGCTGTACCGAGAACGGTTGCGCACGCCGTGGTGGTGGTACCTCGTCGGGCTGCTCGTGGCCTCACTGCTCGCGGCCGAGTTCCGCGTCGCGGGCTACCACCTGACGATCTGGATCCCGTTCGTGACGCTGCTGCCGCTGTCGGTGGTGATCGTCTGGTGGTTCGGCCACGCGATGCTGGAGATCTCCGGCGGCGAGGTCCGGGTGCGCGGGGCGCACCTGCCGCTGTGCTACGTCAGCGGGGTGGTGGCCCTCGACGCCGCGACGCTGCGCCGGGTGGTGGGGCGCGAGGGCGACCCGTCGGCGTTCATCTCGATCCGGCCCTGGATCGGACCGGGCGTGCAGCTGTGGCTCGACGACCCGGACGACCCGACGCCCTACTGGCTGTTGAGCACGCGGCGGCCCCGGCAGCTGGCCGAGATCATCCGCGGGGAGATCTGAGGCCCGCTACTGTCGGCTCCCATGAGCGAGCGATGGGGTACGCGCTTCACCGACCGGGTCGCGATCGTCACCGGCGCCAGCCGCGGCATCGGCCTGGC
>SCQZ01000482.1 GCA_004299665.1 Jatrophihabitans sp. | reverse complement strand
GGGACGCTGCACCCGGGCAAGGTCCCCGCAGCTGCGAACCCATGAGTTCGATCCCCGCCCCCGACGCGATCGACGTCCACAGCCACTACGTCCCGAAGGGCTGGCCGGACCTGGGAGCGGGCGCGTCGGGGGCGGACGCCCCGCCGGTGCCCGCGTTCCGGCTCGAGTCCGAGCGCGAGGCGATGATCATGCTGGGGGGGCGGGAGTTCCGGCGGATCGCCTCGGACTGCTGGGACGCGCAGGTCCGGCTCGCCGACATGGACGCCGACGGGGTGCGGGCGCAGGTCGTCTCGCCGACGCCGGTGTTCTTCTCGTACGCGCACGAGCCCGCGCAGGCGGCGCGGATCGCCGCGATCCTCAACGACCTCGCCCTGCAGATCTGCGACCCGGCGCCGCACCGGCTGCTGCCGTTCTGCCAGGTGCCGCTGCAGGACGCCGACGCCGCCTGCCGGGAACTGGAGCGCAGCGTCGCGGCCGGGCACCTCGGGGTCGAGATCGGCAACCACGTCGGCGACCGCGACCTGGACGACGCCGGCATCGTCACCTTCTTGCAGCACGCCGCCTGGCTGGACGTCCCGGTCTTCGTGCACCCGTGGGACATGGCCAGCTCGCCGCGGCTGGACCGCTGGATGGCGCAGTGGCTCGCGGGCATGCCCGCCGAGACCCACCTGTCGATCCTGGCGATGGTGCTCGGCGGCGTGTTCGACCGGGTCGGGCCGCAACTGCGGATCTGCTTCGCCCACGGCGGCGGCTCGTTCGCCTACTGGACCGGACGGATGGACAACGCCTGGCGCGAGCGCAACGACGTCGTCGGCACCTCCGAGTACCCGCCGTCGCACTACCTGCACCGGTTCAGTGTCGACGCCGTCGTCTTCGACGAGCGACCGCTGCGGCTGCTGGTCGACACGATGGGCGCGGAGCGGGTGATGGTGGGCAGTGACTACCCCTACCCGCTGGGCGAGCGGCCGGCCGGCGGGTTGGTGCGGCGGGCGGCGTTCCTCGACGACCGGAGCCGCGAGAAGATCCTCTTCGGCAATGCCACCGAATTCCTCGGCAGCCGCCTGCGTCAAGGAGCGTTGCGATGACCGATGCCCCATCCGGCCTGTGGACCGGCGTCGAGCACGCCCGGGCGCTGGACGAGCGGGATGCCCTGCCGACCCTGCGGGACCGGTTCCACGTCCCGCCGCACGGCGGCGGCCAGACCGCCTACCTGGCGGGGAACTCGCTGGGGCTGCAGCCGACGATGCTGCGCGCCCGGCTCGGTGAGGAGCTCGACGACTGGGCGCGGCTGGGTGTCGAGGGACACGGGGAGGCGCGCCGGCCGTGGATGCCGTACCACGAACTGCTGCGCGATCCGGCCGCCCGCCTCGTCGGGGCGCTGCCGCGCGAGGTCGTCGTCATGAACTCGCTGACCGTCAACCTGCACCTGATGATGGTCAGCTTCTACCGGCCGACGCCGCAGCGCCACCGGATCGTCATCGAGGACAGCGCGTTCCCGTCCGACAGCTACGCGGTGCGCAGCCAGGCCGACTTCCACGGCTACGACCCGGACGAGGCAGTGGTGCGGCTGCGCCCGCGGGCGGGCGAGGCGGTGCTGCGCAGCGAGGACGTCGTGGACTTCCTGTCCCGCGACGGTGAGGGTGTCGCGCTGGTGCTGCTCGGCGCGGTCAACTACTACAGCGGCGAGTTCCTGGACATCCCGGCGATCACCCGTGCCGGCCGGGCGGCGGGCGCGATCGTCGGGTGGGACCTCGCGCATGCGGCCGGCAACGTCGAGCTGGCGCTGCACGACTGGGGCGTGGACTGGGCCGCGTGGTGCTCGTACAAGTACCTCAACTCCGGACCCGGAGCACCGGCCGGGGCGTTCGTCCACGAGCGTCACCTGTCCGACCGGAGCCTGCCGAAGTTCGCCGGCTGGTGGAGCACCGACCCGGCGACCCGCTTCGCGATGGGGCCGCGTGTCGACCCGGTCGACAGCGCCGACGCGTGGCAGCTGTCCAACCCGCCGATCCTGGCGATGGCGCCGGTGCTCGCCTCGCTGGAGATGTTCGACGAGGTCGGCCTGCCCGCGCTGCGGGCGAAGAGCACCCGCCTGACGGGTTACCTGGAGCAGTTGCTGGACCGCATCGAGGGTCCCGTCGAGATCCTCACCCCGCGCGAGCCGGAACGCCGCGGGGCGCAGCTGTCCGTGCGGCTGCTGCGCCACGACGCGGACCGCACCAGCGCCCGGCTGCGCGCCGAGCACGGGGTGATCGCCGACGCGCGCCGGCCCGACGTCATCCGGCTGGCGCCGGTCCCCATGTACTGCACCTTCGAGGACTGCTGGCGCGCCGCGCACGGCCTGGCGGCGATCGTGGCCGAGCATGGGTGAGGGCCGCGGCCCGCAACCGCGCGTGGTGATCGTCGGCGCCGGGCTGGCCGGGTCGCTGCTCGCCACCTTGCTGGGGCGGCGCGGGATCGCGGTGCAGCTGTTCGAGCGGCGCCCGGACCCGCGCCTGGCCGGTGCCGAGCGCGGCCGCTCGATCAACCTGGCGCTGTCGGCGCGCGGACTCGCCGCGCTCGAGCAGGTCGGGCTGCGCGAGGAGGTCATGAAGCTGGCGCTGCCCATGCGGGGACGCATGATCCACGACGTGGACGGCGGCCAGAACCTGCAGCCCTACAGCGCGGACGGCACGCGGTCGATCAACTCGATCAGCCGCGCGCTGCTGAACGCCACGCTGCTGGACGCGGCCGACGCGACGCCCGGCGTGACGATCCGCTTCGGCCACCGCCTCACCGAACTGGACCTGGACGACGGGCTGCTGACCTTCGACACCGATGCCGGGCCGGTGCCGGAGCGGGCCGACGTGGTGCTCGCCTGCGACGGCTCCTACAGCGCCGCGCGCCGGGCCGTCACCTTCCGGCAGGGCTTCACCTTCGGCCAGGACTACCTGGGTGCGGGGTACCGGGAGCTGACGATCCCGGCCACCGCGGCGGGGGAGTTCGCGATGGATCCGGCCGCCCTGCACATCTGGCCCCGCGGCGAGTCGATGATGATCGCGCTGCCCAACGCCGACCGGTCCTTCACCTGCACCCTGTTCTGGCCGACCGAGCAGCTCGAGTCGCTGCGCACGGACGGCGAGGTGCTCGGGTACTTCCGCCGGCACTACCCGGACGCGGTGGAGCTGATGCCGACCCTGGCCGAGGACTACCGCCTGAACCCGGCCGGCTCGCTGGTGACGGTGCGGTGCCGGCCGTGGGTGCACCGGGGGAGCCCGCGCGGCGAAGGGGACGGGGGTGAGGCGCTGCTCGCCCTCGTGGGCGACGCCGCCCACGCGATCGTGCCGTTCTTCGGGCAGGGGGCGAACTGCGGCATGGAGGACTGCATCGAGATCGACGCGCAACTCGCGGCCTGCGGCGGGGACTGGGCGACGGCGCTGGAGCGGTACCAGTGCAACCGCAAGCCGAACACCGATGCGATCGCGGAGCTGTCGCTGGACAACTTCGTGGAGATGCGCGACCGCGTCAACTCGCCGGTGTACCGGGCGAAGATGGCGTCCCAGCACTGGCTGGAGCGGCGGCTGCCGGGCCGTTACGTCTCGCGGTACGAGCTGGTCTCCTTCTCGACGACCCCGTACGCGGACATCGCCGGGCGGATGCGCCGCCAGAACCGGGCGACGGCCGGCGCGGCGGGCGCCGTGACACTGGCGGCGCTGGCGGCCGCGCGCGCGTGGCAGCATCGTCGCGATGAGGCGCAGTGAGTGAGACCGAGCGCCCGCGGGTGCGCATGACCGGGCGGGAGCGCCGCAGGCAACTGCTCGACGTCGGGCGGGCGCTGTTCGCGGAGAAGGGGTTCGAGGCGACCTCGATCGAGGAGATCGCCGCGCGGGCCGGCGTGAGCAAGCCCGTGGTGTACGAGCACTTCGGCGGCAAGGAGGGGCTCTACGCCGTCGTCGTGGACCGCGAGATGAGCGACCTGCTGCAGCGGCTGACCACCGCGCTGTCGGCGGGGCACCCGCGGCGCCTGGTCGAGCAGGCCGCGCTCGCGCTGCTGACCTACATCGAGGAGGAGACCGACGGGTTCCGCATCCTGTCCCGTGACTCGCCGGTCGCGAGTTCGGGCGGCGGTACGTTCTCCTCATTGCTCAACGACATCGCCTCGCAGGTGGAGCACATCTTGTCCCGCGAG
>SCQZ01000481.1 GCA_004299665.1 Jatrophihabitans sp. | reverse complement strand
CGCCGCTGCGAACCTGTCCCGCAGCCGGGCGGGCGGCAGGAACCGCCCGGACTCGTCGACGTTCCCGGCCCACGGCGCCGACAGCGCGCCCGGGATGTGCCCCGGACGCGGGTCCACCTCCGGATCGCCCCGGGAGAACCTCTCGGCGGCACGAGCGTCGAACACCGGTCTGGGTGCCGTGCCCGCGGTACGGGCGACGGTCGCCGCGACCTCGCCGGCGCCGACGAAACGCTGCGCCGGCCACGGCACCGCCACCCGCGAGACGGCCGGGAACGACGGCACCTCGGCGGTCAGCCCGCCCGGCCACGCGTCGATCCCGCCGTCCAGGACCGCCGCGGGTTCGCCGAGGGCGTGCAGCATCCACCACAGCCGCCCGGCCGTCGAACCGGACGCGTCGTCGTACGCAACGACGGGTGTGCCGGCGGCGATCCCGGCCCGGCCCAGCGCCGAGGCGAACCGCCGCGGGGAGGCCAGCGGGTGCCGGCCGCCGGAGGCGGACGCCGGTTCGGACAGGTCGGTGTCGACGTCCAGCCACACCGCCCCGGGGATGTGCCCGCCCCGGTAGGCCGCGCGCCCGGACCGGCTCCGGTCCAGGTACCAGCGGACGTCGACGACGCGCACCCGGTCCAGGTTCCCGGCGAGCCATGCCCCCGAGACCAGCGGCGGCAGTGCCGGCCCGGCCACCTCAGCCGCCGAAGCGGCGCTGCCGGTGGCCGTAGTCCCGCAGCGCGCGCAGGAAGTCGATCTTGCGGAAGTCGGGCCACAGGGCGTCGCAGAAGTAGAACTCCGAGTGCGCCGACTGCCAGAGCAAGAAGCCGGACAGCCGCTGCTCGCCGGAGGTCCGGATGACCAAGTCCGGGTCCGGCTGGCCCTTGGTGTACAGGTGTTCGGCGATGTGCTCGACGTCGATCACTTCGGCCAGTTCCTCGATCGAGGTCCCGGCGGCGGCGTGTTCCTGCAGCAGGGACCGGACCGCGTCGGCGATCTCGCGGCGGCCGCCGTAGCCGACGGCGATGTTCACGGTCAGGCCGTCCCGGGTGGCGGTGCGCTCCTCGGCCTGCTTGAGCGCCTCGGCCGTCTCGGCGGGCAGCAGGTCCAGCGCGCCGACGGCGTGGACGCGCCACGGCTTGCCGTCCGCGGACAGTTCCTGCGCGACGCCGGCGATGATCCGCAGCAGCGGTCCGAGTTCGGCCGCCGGACGGTGCAGGTTGTCGGTCGAGAGCAGCCAGACCGTCACGTGCGCGACCCCGGCCTCCGAGCACCACGCGAGCAGGTCGGCGATGTGCCGCGCTCCGGCGAGGTGGCCCTGGCTGACGTCGTCGAAGCCCGACGCCCGGGCCCACCGGCGGTTCCCGTCGATCATGATCGCGACGTGCCGCGGGATCGGCAGGCCGTCCAGGTGGGACCGCAACCGACGCTCGTAGATCGAGTACACGGCCTCGCGCGCTCCCACGGCGCCAACCTATCCCGCATCGGCTGAGCAGCACAGGCGGCCATAACCTACGGTGCCGTAACCTGCGCGTCATGGTCGCGGTGCCGCTGGATCTCAAGCCGCGGCTGCGCGGCTGGCTGCACGCCTACGCCGCGCTCGTGTCGATCGCCTCCGGCGCGGCATTGGTCGCGGTCGCGGCTGCGCTGCGCGGTGGCACCGCGGGGACCAGCACCGGGATCTACGGCGCGACCGTCACCTTGCTGTTCGGGACCTCGGCGCTGTACCACCGGCTCGACTGGCAGCCGCGCGCCCGGGCCCGGATGCGGCGCCTCGACCATTCGATGATCTTCGTGTTCATCGCGGGCACCTACACGCCGATCGCGGTGCTGGCCCTGCCGCGGGCAGCCGCGATCGCGGTCCTGGCCGTGGTGTGGACCGGCGCCGCCTTCGGGGTGGCGGTGCAGACCGCCTGGCCGCGGGCGCCTCGCTGGGTGTCGGTCCCCTGCTACATCGCCCTGGGCTGGGTGGCCGTCTTCGTGATGCCCGACCTGCTGCACCGCGGCGGGGTCGCCGCGTTCGTCCTGATCGTCGCCGGGGGCGTGGTCTACACCCTGGGCGCGCTGGTCTACGGCCTCAAGCGCCCCGACCCCTGGCCGGGGACCTTCGGCTTCCACGAGGTCTTCCACCTCTGCACGCTGGTGGCGGCGCTGTGCCACTACGTCGCGGTGTGGTTGGCGGTGTTTGCATAGCTGTCACGTAATGGTGTAACACTGTAATCATGCGTACTCACGAACATGGTCGAGCCCACTCCGGCCGCGGCCGGTCGGGGGGCTGGCAGCAGGCCGACCTCCCCGCCGCGGACGACGTCCACGCCTGGTTCGCCGGGCGACTGCCCGACGACTGGTTCGTCGGAACCCCGCACATCACCGTGGACCGCGAGGAGATCCTCGTCGTCGGCGAACTGGCGCCGCCGCAGGGCGCGGCGGAGCCTGCGCAGTCCGGCGGGCCGCAGGCCGCCGGGGCCGGAGCGGCCGAGGGCCGGATCGCGCGCTACCGCGAGCAGACCCGCGAGGCCCGCATGCAGATCGCCGACGAGGCCGAGCAGCGCTACGGCCGCAAGGTCGCGTGGGGCGCCCGCATCGGCGACACCCGGGTCGTCTTCACGCACCTCGCCGTACCGGTGATGACCAGGCTGCGGCAGGACCAGCGGCGGGTGCTGGACACCCTCGTCGACGCCGGGGTGGCCCGGTCGCGTTCGGATGCGCTGGCGTGGTGCGTCGCACTCGTCCAGGAGCACACCGAGCAGTGGCTGGCGGAGTTGCGCGAGGCGATGGGCGCGGTCGAGAAACTGCGCGCGAGCGGCCCGGACCTCTGATCCGGCCGTCCCGTCCCGGCCTGTGGATCGACGAGGAACCTTGCGGCATCGGTGGACACCCGCGCGGCCGCGCCCCAGCCTTCGGTGAACGTCACGGCGGCGAGAGGCGGGCAGGCATGGACCGCGACCGGCTAGACCAGATCGTGGACATCGCACGCCAGGTGGTGCGCGGCGGCGCCATCTCACCGAACGGCCACGGCAACGTCAGCGTCCGGCTGCCGGGCGAGGACGAGATGTACTACACGGCCGGGCCGTCACTGCGGGACCACCCGACGGAGCTCGTCGCGCGCGTCGGGCTCGACGGCGCGCTACGGGAGGGGACCCTGCCGCCGATCCAGGGCGCGGTGGTCGCGATGCACACGGCGATGTACGCCGACCACGACGAGGTCGGATGCGTGATCCACACCCACTCCCCGTACGCGACGGCCTTCGCGGTCGCGCAGCGCCGGATCGAGTGCTGGATCGAGGCGCTGGCGATGTTCGGTCTCCCCGACGGCGTCCCGGTGGCGGGCTACGCGCCGCGCGGGTCGGAGCAGGCGGTGGCCAACATCCGCGAGGCGGCGCGATCGGGCGCCCCGGCGGTGCTGCTGGCCAACCACGGGGTCCTGATCTTCCACCGGACCCCCGAGCTGGCCGTCATGGTCGGCGGGGTGGTCGAGGAGGCGGCGCAGGCCGCGGTCAACGCGCAGGCGATCGGCGGCCCGGTGCCGCTTCCGGAGGGGATGCGGGCGGCCGCACTGCAGCGCGCGATGGCCTTCGAGGCGCGCGGCGCCGACATTCGCTGAGCGCAGCAGGGCATCGCGACCGTCGCGTCACGCTGCTGCTCGGCGCCCGCCCTACGAGAACCCGTCGCGAGACCGCGCCCGCATCGCCCCGACCAGGGCCTCGGGGGCGGTCACCGGCAGGTCGCAGACCATGCCGCGGCACACGTAGGCCGCCGGCGCACCGTCGACGAGGGGGCGGCCCGCGAGCAGCGCGACGCCCGGTGCGTCGGGTTCGCCGGACACGACGACCGCCCCTGGCGGGCGCTCCCGCCAGGCCAGCCGTGCCAGCGGCCCGCCCGCCTGCTCCCCCACGACGGCGACCTGCACCGGGCCGGAGACCAGCGCCTCCGCGGCGGCGAGGCTCCAGCCGCAAAACCGCGGGTGGCGCACGCCGAGGTCGCCGACGATCCGCAACGCGCCCTCGGCCGCTTCGCGGTGACGCAGGTCCCCGGTGAGGGCGGACGCGGTCAGCAGGGCATGGGCGAGGGCACTGGCGCCCGAGGGTGCGGCGTTGTCGGTCGGGTCCTTCGGCCGTCGCACCAGTTGCGGCGCGTCGTCCCCGGTGTCGAAGAACGAGCCGCTCCCGTCGGCGAAGTGGGCGAGCGCGAAGTCGAGCAGCGCCGTCGCCTGAGCGAGCCAGTACGGTTCGGCGCCGGCCTGGTGCAGCATCAGCAGGCCGTCGGCCAGGTCCCCGTAGTCCTCCGCCACGGCGAGCGCCCCGCTCACCACCCCGTTGCGCGACGTCCGGCGCAGCCGGCCGTCGACGACGTGCACCGACAGGACCAGTTCCGCGGCCACGCGGGCCGCGTCGAGGTAGCGGGGTTCGTCCAGCAGCACACCCGCCTCGGCCAGGGCCGCGATCGCCAGGCCGTTCCACGCGGTCACGACCTTGTCGTCCCGCGACGGCTGCGGGCGCGCGGTACGGGCGGCGAGCAGGGCGGTGCGCCGGCGTTGCCAGGCGGCGGGGTCGTCGGGGTCGCTGCGCAACTGCAGCGTGGAGGCCCCGTGCTCGAAGGTCCCCGACGCCGTCACGCCGAACAGCGCGGTCGCGCCGTCGGCGTCCGCGCCAAGCACCTCCCGCAGCTGGGCAGGTGTCCAGACGTACGTCAGCCCCTCGACACCCTCGGTGTCCGCATCGAGCGCGGACGCGAAACCCCCCTCCGGCGTGCCCAGGTCCCGCACCAGGAACTCGGCGGTCTCGCGCGCGATGCGTTCGGCGAGGCGCGAGCCGGTGCGCCGCCAGGAATGCAGGTACACCCGCAGCAGCAGGGCGTTGTCGTAGAGCATCTTCTCGAAGTGCGGCACCACCCAGTCCGCGTCGACGCTGTACCGGGCGAAGCCACCCGCGAGTTGGTCGTAGATGCCGCCGCGGGCCATGGCCTCCAGGGTCGTCCCGACGACGGTGATGGAGTCGGGGTCACCGGTCCGCTCGGCGTGGCGCAGCAGGAACTCGAGCACCATCGACGGCGGGAACTTCGGCGCGCCGCCGAACCCGCCGCGCACCTCGTCGAACTGACCGGCGAGGGTGGCCGCCGCTGCGTCGAGGTGACCCGGCTGCGGGAGCGGACCGGCCGCCGCGGGAACCTGCGCGGACCCGAGTGCCGCGACCACCTGCTGCGCCGCGGCGAGTACCCGCGGCCGGTCCTCACGCCACATCCGGGCGATCTCGGTCAGCAGCGCGAGGAACTGCGCCCGCGGGAAGAACGTCCCGGCGAAGAACGGCGCGCCGTCGGCGGTGAGCAGGCAGGTCATCGGCCAGCCGCCCGAGCCGGTCAGGGCGGTCGTCGCCTCCATGTACACGGCGTCGACGTCCGGACGCTCCTCGCGATCGACCTTGATGCTCACGTAGTGCTCGTTGAGCACGGCCGCGACCTGGTCGTCCTCGAAGGAGTCGTGCGCCATCACGTGGCACCAGTGGCAACTGGCGTACCCGACGCTGAGCAGGATCGGCACGTCGCGGCGCTTGGCCTCTGCGAACGCCTCGTCGCACCAGGGCCACCAATGCACCGGATTCTGGGCGTGTTGCTGTAGGTACGGGCTCATCGAGCCCTCGAGGCGGTTCACCATCACCATGGTGTCAGCCCGGCTCGTGATACACGAGTGATACACAAGGCGTCCTGCCACTGGTTGCGTGGCCTGGCGCGTATCACTGCGCCCAAGGCCCCGGTTTCAGGGCCCTCGGATCGATCGCCCTGCCACCGGCGATCGTGACAGCGCCGCTCACGTTCGGGCAGGCTCGGAATCGTCGGTGCCGGCAGATAGGTTTCGGCGCAAGTGATGGCCCCGTAAGGAGCGGGACCGGGCGGCCATTGGGAGGGAATATGGAAGTCACGCGTATGGAGGCGCTGGGGCTCGCGCCGCGTGCCCGCCGGTGCCCGAATTGGCTTACGCCAGCGTGAGGCTCACGTGACCGATCCCGAGGTTCGTCTGCTGGAGGCCCAGGAGGCGACGAATAACCCGATCTGGCGGATGCTGCGACAGACTTGGGCGCCGGTCGTGCTGGCGACGATCACTCCGATTTACGAGCAGAACCAGTCACTCATCGGAGTGGATGACTTCCACGGTCGCGCGGCGCGGGTCATGGCTGCGATGC